>DATJGC010000604.1:0-6755 GCA_035495345.1 Chitinophagaceae bacterium
TTGAAAAATTTGCAGAAGCAAAAAAAGAAACGCATGCCGCTATTTACCTGTATTCACAGCTTTCTATGAATACAGCAGTAGCCATTGCACAGTTTGACCTGGCCCGTCTTTTTGAGTTTGAGAACAATACAGATTCTGCGCTCTATTATGCCAGCCTTGCACGCAGTTACTGGCTGAAGAAAGAAGCAGACCTGCGCGTACTCATCATCAATAATATGGAGGTGAGCCTCCTGTTAAAACGCCAGCAGCCGGAAAAGGCCAAGACCATACAGGCCACCTCTCAGATGCTGGTAAACAAGCCGGATATGCACTGGCAGGCAGTGATTGATTTTTACTTTACCTCTATGTTATTGTACCGCAGCCTGAATGATATTGGCACGGCAGGAGATTACCAGCAACGTTACCTCAGTAAGGTGGCAGCATTAAGGGCGGCCGGCCTGCAGGTGAAATCATATTATGAAAACGACCGCTAACAGCAGGATTAATAGCGGAGAATGCACAATTATCAATAAACAAATAATCATGGATGAACCTGTACTGGAGGGAAAAATCAGCTTTGTGCACCACGATAAAGACTATGTTACCATTGATTATACCCATAACAATAAAAAGAAATCAGTAAATGGCAAAGTAGACGAGGCCAGGCAGCTGCAGATGAAGGAAGAAAAACTGATAAAAAAGATCCATCGGTTTCATGAGGGTGATGAAGTGTATTTTACGCTGCAAAGATCTGCAAGGGGCGATAAAATGGTAGCTGAAAAAATACGCTACCGCTTTAACAATACACTCGGCAACCTGGTAAACCGCGCCCGCCAAAACAACCAGTTCAGCGGTTATCTTAAACAGGTAGAAGATAAATATTTTGTAAAGGAAACCGGCAGTTACCAGTTTTTTGAATTAAGGCTATCACCGTGGGAGCTGCCGCCGCCCGCCGACAAACTGAATGAACCCGTAGTATTTCAGTTAAACCAGCTGGATAAACCAGAAAAACTGTACGCAACCTTATTGCACCATCATTATATACCCCAATACCTTGCTGCCCAAAAACTTTTCACCAGCAAGACGCCGCTTAATGCCGCTGTTTACAAGATAACGCCCAATGGCATTTACCTTAACCTGATTGGCGATAAACTGAGAGCGAAGATTGCTGCCACCGGATCCATCATGGAAACAATCAAAGAAGGCGATAAGATAAAGGTGATAATCACCTACCTGAGCAACAGCAAAATTGTGGTGGCCGCCTTATAATCAGGCAGGCAATTGCTTCAGCCATTGAACGGTTACCAGTAACTGCCCCAGGTGCCGCATGGTATGTTCTGCGGCATGCACTACCAGGCCAAATACGGTAGATGGCAGGTTGGCCCTGCCTACATTGCGGTGCTCAAAGAGAGATGTTGCTTCCATGTTCTTTAACAGAGTAAGTGAATGACCGACCTGCTGGTTAAATAACTGCAATAAATCATCAGTGCTGGTATCCGCTGAGGGCGCTTTTTCTTCTGCTGCCAGGTATTCCAGTTGTTGAGAAGACAAGCCCTTTGCTGCTGCATAGGTAAACAACCTGTCTAAAACACCCCGCATATGTTGCAAATGGAAACCTACGGAGGCAATATTGCCCGGGCCTTGCCAAAGCTGAGAAGACGGAAAAGTTTCCAGCAATTGATTCATTTCTTCCTGCGCCTGCAGCAATGCGTGGGCCACCGGCTGCAGCGCCGGCAAAAAATCCGGTAAGGGTCCGCGTAACCAAACCTCGGGGAGTTTATTTGTATTTGCCATAAAATAATTCTATTCTAAAAAGACCTCCTCAGAAACAGCCCACAGACTTTGATGTTTATCACTGCACTATTGCAATTATAAAAGCGGGCAGCATGCAATTTACTATAAAACAAAGGGTAAAAAAGGCCACAAACAAGTGATAGCCTGGCAATAGAGATAGCGGCCTGTTACGTGGCTGATGGCAACATAAACTTCAACTGCGTATTACACTCTACAACTGCCAGCTGTTAATTATGATATCTACCCTGAACCCTGCTGGCATGATTTTTTGAATGTAAACAAAAATTTAAATTATGAAAAAGATCCATTTTTTTGCAGCCATAGCGGCAGGAATGCTAACACTGGCCGCATGCGGAGATAGTAACAATAGTGGTGACGGTAGTAAATCACCAGACTCAACCGCCAACAATGTTGTTCCCCCGCCAGATAACAGCAGTGCCACCAATCCATCATTGGGCGATACCAATTTTTCTAAGAACCAGGATACCAGCAGTATGAGAAGGGATTCTGCTAACAAACAATAGTTGCTGATGGCAACGCTTGTTTCTCCTTCTTCAAATAACTAGCGTTGGGTTCTATCTTTCATATTGAGGTCACTATCGAAAGGGCTTTTGGTAAATGGATACATCATTTGCTTAAAATAGCCCTTTGGATAGTGGGCTTCATGCAGGCCGGTTCCTTCCGGCCATTTGTTTCCGGGCAGGTAATACGTACCAAATAACTTATCAATCAACGGGAATATAGTAGCAAAATTCTTTCCGTAATAGGCCGGGTCTTCACAATGGTGCCAATGATGGTATTGTGGTGTAGCAATGATGTATTTAAGCACGCCGAAATTGATGCGGGTATTGGCATGTATCAGTACTGCATGCACGGCCATAAATACGATATAGGTGTTAAACGTGATTTCAGAAAACCCGAAAACGTACAGGGGTATAAAGGCCATTGAGCGCGTCACAAAAATATCTACGAAGTGCGTCCTTGAGCCTGCCAGCCAATCCATGTTTTTTGTTGAATGATGCACAGAGTGAAAACGCCATAGATAATGATGGCTATGAAAAAATCGGTGCGCCCAATACTGAAAGAAATCAGTAATAAAAAAAGCAAACAGCAATTCTACCAGGAACGGCAGTTGCTGAACCCAGGCGTGCAAGCCGCTAAGGCCCATCCATCCAAAAAATAATTTAGCCGGCTGTTGCGTAATAACACCGAAGAACTGGATAAAGAGATGGCTGATAACAAAATAAAGGAGGTCTGTGCGCCATTCTTCATGAAACTTTGTTTGTTGCCGGTTTTTTGGCAGCACCATTTCTATCGGCACAAAGATGACCGCCATTAGTAACAAATCCAGCAACATCCAATCAAGCCCCAGGTGCCAGGCCGTTTTATCAACCGGTCTTCCCTGCACGCTAAAGCCACCCATTACAATGGTCACTGTACAAATAAGGATGCCTATCAGCGCCCAGTGTTTTCTTTTACTCAGTAAAAAGCTGAGTACTGCAAAAAAGAAAGAGGCAATGATGGTACCGGTGAGCAGTATGGCCATGGATTCACCGGTATACACAGCCCTGAATTCTGGCGACGTGAGCCATTCCGGAAAAAGAAAGCAGAAGACGGCCAAAAAAGATAAGGAGGCCAAAAAGATGGAAACATAGCCGCTGATCTTTCCTTCGCCAAAAACAAAACGCTGTTGGGTCATAAGAGGGGTTTAATAAACAAATGTAAAAGCCGTTGCTGCAATGCCGTGCACGTATTGCGCAACAAGCAGGAAATACCATGTAAACGGCAGGCAGGCTTGTAAAATTGTAATTAAAGCGTATTATTGCGCGGTACATTAAATACTTCTCTTCATTATGGCAACAACAAAAATTACGGTTAATAATAACGGCTCACTGAAAATTGAAGGCGATTTTGAAGTGGTAGACAAAACCGGTGCGGCATACAACCTGCAGGGAAGAACGGTAGTGTCTTTTTGTCGCTGTGGTTTGTCTAAAAACAAACCATTTTGCGATGGTTCGCACAACGGGCATTTTGAGCACAACGCGGTGGCATTTGACCTTCCCCCCAAAAAAATATAATAGCCTAATACTTCGTTAGGCTTTGGCTTTACTTCCTCCTGACGGCGGTCTTCTGTTTATTACTGCCCCGCAAACCCTTGCGCATCGCAGTGTCTGCCTAGAAATTCTTCTTTGCGGTTTTCGTTCTGCAGGGTTATCCATCCATCTTACAATATTTGCGCTGCTGGTTCGTCTACCCAGGTATAACAATATTGTTATACTAATAAAACGTAAACATGGACTACCATCAGTCATGTGCCGCAAAAGGCGCCCATTACGGAAGCAGGCATCGGCACCCGCTTTACCGTTCTCAGCAAAGAGCCGCAGTAAACGTGTACAAAACAGACAATAGTTATGAAATGCTATTGTTTGCACCTGGCCGCATCAAAGAACATTTTCACCTGGATGTAAAAGGAAATGAGCTTACCATTTCTTACACCGCACCGGAAGGTTTTGCCCGCCCGGAATGGATTGTACGAGAGTACAGTCGCGGCAGTTTTGAAAGAAGCTTTGCGCTGGATGAAAGTGTAGACAGCAGTGCCATCACTGCAAAATACACAGACGGTGTGTTACAGGTAAGCATGCCCATTATTCCCGGCAAACAGGTTGTGAAACAGGAAATTGTAGTGAGTTAATAATCTATTGGCCTGCATGGTGACAGTAATCTTACTGTCACCATTTTTTTGTAGCCTATCTTTGAAAAAGCATCCAATAAATAAGTGAAACTATGGCGCGCGGCAATACCAGCAGTAATGGAAGACAGGAAGATCTAACCCCCAAGGCCAAAATATCCAAAGAAAACCTACGCCAGGCGCTTGTACTGTTCTCTTATCTTAAACCCTACCGCGGGCGCTTTATTCTCAGCCTTTTTTTTATCGCCTTATCGGCGTTTACCACCAGTTTGTTTCCACTCTTCCTGGGCAAAATGATTGATGCTGCCTCCCCGGGTGCCACTAATGATATTGTTGATGGCGCGGGCAAATCTGTGCTCAGCGGTTTCAGCCTTAAAAATATTCACTGGAGCCTGAATACTACCCTGCTGCTCATCTTTGTTCAGCTAACCATACAAACCATTTTCTCTTACCTCCGCGTTTACCTGTTAACGGAAGTAGGCGAGAAATCGCTGGCAGATATGCGCCGAGATGTATACAGCAAATTGCTCAGCATGCCCATGTCATTCTTTTCTGAGAAAAGGGTGGGCGAATTAAGCAACCGGATATCTTCTGACCTTTCACAAATACAGGATGCTATATCCTTTACACTCGCCGAGTTTTTACGCGGCATTTTTACATTGATCATCGGCCTTGTATTCATCTTTCTGATTAGTCCAAAACTTGCACTGGTAATGCTTTCAGTAGTACCTGTAATAGCAGTGCTGGCCGTGGTCTTTGGCAAACGGATACGCAAGCGCGCGCGCAAGGCACAGGATCAGCTGGCAGAAAGCGGCACCATTGTACAAGAAACTTTTCATGGCATTGCCGTAGTAAAAGCTTTTACCACCGAGTTTTATGAAATAGGCCGTTATGTAAAAAGCGTGTACGCCGTGGTAGACACGGCTATTTCCAATGCGCGTTACCGCGGCGCCTTTGTTTCTTTTATGATCTTCAGTGTATTTGGCGCTATTGCATTTGTTATTTGGTACGGGGCAGGTCTTATACAAAAAGGTGAACTTAGTGTGGGCCTGCTGGTAATGTTTGTGGTTTTCTCAGGTTTTGTAGGCGGCACGTTTGCAGGCTTTGCAGACATGTTCAGCCAGTTGCAAAAAACATTAGGTGCCACACAAAGTGTAAGGGAAATACTCCGCGGCGAAGGAGAACCCATTAATGTATTACAAACTATAGTAGAGCCCGCCTACCGGTTGCACGGTAATGTACAGCTTAATCATATCGCATTTAGTTATCCGGGCAGGAAGGAAGTGCCGGTGCTGAAAGATCTGTCGCTCAGCGCCAGCAACGGCCAGCAGATTGCCATTGTTGGACCCAGCGGTGCCGGAAAAACCACCATTGCCGCCCTGCTACTGCATTTTTATGCGCCCGATGCCGGCACTGTTTTGTTTGATGGCCGGCCTGCAGCGCAGTTTCCACTAACGCAGTTGCGTATGCAAATGGCATTGGTACCGCAGGAGGTAATGCTCTTTGGTGGCAGTATCAGAGAAAATATTGCCTATGGCAAACCCGGTGCAACAGATGAAGAAATTGAAGCCGCCGCCACGAAAGCGAATGCGCATGAATTTATTGCCAGATTTCCTGAACAGTACCAAACCATAGTGGGTGAACGCGGCATAAAACTAAGTGGCGGGCAGCGCCAGCGTGTGGCCATTGCGCGTGCCATTTTGAAAGACCCCGCCATCCTGATACTGGATGAAGCCACTTCTTCGCTCGACAGCGAAAGCGAGCAACTGGTGCAGGAAGCGCTGGAAAACCTGATGAAGGGAAGAACCTCCTTTGTAATAGCCCACCGTCTTTCTACCATTCGTAATGCAGACAAGATTATTGTTATCGACAAGGGCACCGTCATTGAATCTGGCAATCATGGCGAGCTGATGAACAACAACGGGCTGTACAGAAAACTGAACGAAATGCAGTTCGATTTTGGAACGCTTACACAATCTCCCGTAGACGATAAGGAGATAGCATAGTAAACCGCCAGCAGCTGCTTCATTAATTTGTTATTAAAAAGCGGACGTTGCGTTTAATAGTATATATACTCCAGCTCCCTTTTTCCGCACAAGCTATTGTGCTGCAACAAAATTTTTGACCTTCTTCCTATTGCCCGGGGCCGTCCCCTCATCGGCCTGCGGCATTAAGTGTTATATTCGCACTTATTATTTGAAACCTTCCTTAAGAATTTTGCATTCTGCCATTTACAGTACCACCGGGCATTAACCTGTTTAATCCGGCAACTTACCATACATTATGAGGTCAA
>DATJGC010000605.1:0-8334 GCA_035495345.1 Chitinophagaceae bacterium
TGGACGCCGTACCTGTAATGCGGGCCTTCATCAAAAGTAACATCATCATATTGCACGCTTGCCAGCGCAATCAACAGGTAAACAGCAGCAATAACTATTGGCAGGTAAAAAGAAAATAATCGCTTTTCTGCAAATAGCTTATTCGGCATTATTTTCATCATTTTTTTTGAGCGACTGCTGGCGAAGTAAACCCGTTACCATTTCTTCCAGTTTCTTGATCTTGGAGTACATTAATAAAAGAACAAAGGCCATGATAACGATTCCGAGATAGAGCACAAGGTCAGTTCCTCTTCCTACGCCTAAAAGATTTGCAATTCTAGTAGAAATGGAAGGCTTCAACACAAAGAGCACAATGACAACAAAAACGGCCAAAAGCATCAGCCGGTTCAGGAATCGGTTTTGAAATAATTTCCAGTAAAGAAAAAATGCCGTACAAAGGGAAAACAATAAAACCAGCTGAATGGGCGTCATGAAATAATTTTTCGTAAAATTAAATCTATTGCTATCTCTATAGATTTTACAGGATGTTGGGCTCTCTTACCATATGAAACGGTGACTGCACATTCATGGTATCTCCATCGGTTTCGCCTGGTAAGCCATAATATTTCGGTGGCATGCGCCATCCTGTTTTCAGTAAAATGCAGCGCCTGCGCTGCCCTCCGGTTAAGTGCGCGAAGACCATTGTGAGAATCTGTAAGCCATATGCCTGTCAGGAGACCATCAAAGAACCTGGCAATTTTTAGGGTCACCCGCTTGGCAAAGGGTAAGGACGCCCTTCCTTCCCTCGCCAGGAAACGCGAGCCAAAAACAATATCAACATCTTGCTTAACCAGGGTATTCACTAAATCCGCTACGGCCTCAACAGGGTGCTGTCCATCAGCATCAAAAGTGACAAAGTACCTACTCCCCTGTTCCAACGCTTTGGTAATGCCCGTTTCCAAAGCCGCGCCCTGACCGAGGTTTACCGCATGATGCACAACCGTAATTGGCAGCTTTGATAACCGGTTAAATATTGCTGTATCTGCCGAGCCGTCATTCACCAAAAAAATTGAAAACTTTTCTTTAAGCAGCGCCATGCAAATCTGTAGTAATTCAATTCCAGGGTTAAACGCAGGAATAATTACAGCTATTACACCATCTGTTACCAAAGGCTTAGTGGCCGTCATTGCTTTGAAATGTTGATAAAGCTACTCAATTTTATTTGCAGACTGCAGTCCACTTCAGCACCCAGTTAATCCCTGCCTACTTTCTTCATCAGGAAGATAATCCGCTCTGTGTCTTTCACTTTCACCTTTTCTTCAATGCTAAAAAAGGCTGCAAACGCTTCTATAAAATATTGCTCACTGTAAAAACTAAATATATCCTCTCTGGAACTGAGCAGCAATTGCACCTTGGGGTCTGTTTTAGGTACAAATTCAATCACCAGCCATGAGCAGGCTTTACTAAACAACAATGCCAGTTGGGCAAATGAAATGTTTTTACTAATACACAGATGATGGATTACAGCAAGCGCTAAGATCATATCCACCTTTAACCGGCTTGTAAACGAGGCGCGTTCTTCATTGGCCCAGCCTATGGCAGGCGAGGATTGAGTAAGGTCGGCCCAAATGGTTACTACGTTAGCAACCTTATTCCGCCGAATTTCTTTGTATAAATTGTCGAGACAGGCAATGTCTGCATCCACTGCAAGGGTAAACTTGCCCTCTGCTGCCGCTGCTAATGCGTAATAGCCCGTGTTGGCCCCAATGTCGGCCACAGTTTGAACGTCTGTTTTCTTCAACCAGGGCTGCACAACCTCCATCCGATCACGCGCATACTCATCACTTAATATCGTTTCTTCATAATAGTTATTCCATGTTGAAGTAACGGCTGGCAATGCCAGTGCATTTACAAATGACCGGAGGTTGCCGATCAGGTGGGTCATTTTCTGACGTGAAAATGTGGGCTTGCTTTGCTGAGCAGAAGGCTTGGAAGATGAAAGCCATAACGGCAGCCGCACATGCAGCAAAACATTCATGCTGAACCAACTCCGCATGGGCAACATACCAGCTACCATTGGCAACGGCAGTCCATCTGGGTATAGTTGAAACAATTTGAGCAATGCTGGCGACTGGTACTTCGCCAGCAAGATCGGCGCTATAAAGCATTCTACAAACTGGCGGTAGGCTTTCCAGGGCCTGGTTTCATCGTAGGCTTCAAAAGATAAACTGTCAATCAGCATGGGTCTGCCATCGACAAACTGCACATTAAATGGAGTAGCGTCTTTCAGCACCATTCCGTACTTTATTCCCTCGGCCGCAAGGTCAAGGGTAAGCAAGGCGGCATCTTTCCACTGAGAAAAACACCATTCATACGGGTAAGTGATGAACCTGAGTTGCTGCGGCAGCAAGGTAGTATACCAATGCTGGCTGCCGGTCATATTTTTTTTCAATATCACGTAAGGCAATAACTGCCGAGCAGTAATCAGGTGCTGGTATAAACCGCTGCTGTGAAAAAGCTTAAAATCTTTTTCGTAAGATTGATTAACCTGACGGTAATAATGACCGTTGTACTGAAAGATGAAACCGGCAGGGTCACGAAAAGAGGCCGGGTGCTGTTGCGGATCACTCATTGGTTTCCTGGTTTCCAGGCTGCCCTTTTTTGCGGCCGGTAAAGAACATTTTTATACGCAGCCAGATCGTTTTAAAATAAAATGCAACACCCAGTACCGCGGCAATAATTACCTGTACCAGGTAACTACCACTGCCCGGATCAATATACATCAGGTGGAACTGCATCATAAATAACTTAAATTGGTGTTGCTGGTCAAAGTTAGCAAACTTTGGTACATCAGGTTGATGGTGCTTTCAATGTCTGAGCGGTGCAACATCTCCACCGTTGTATGCATATACCGCAGGGGTATTGATATCAGCACTGAGGGGCAACCATCATTTGCATAGGCAAAGGAGTCTGTATCAGTGCCGGTGCTCCGGCTTACCGCCCGTAGCTGTACGGGTATATTGGCTTTTTGCGCCACATCCTGCACCATTGTCAGCAGCTTGTTATGCACAGCGGGTCCGTAGGCCAGTGAAGGCCCCTTCCCGCAGGCAATATCGCCCTCAATAATCTTATTGATCATTGGCGTGGTGGTATCATGTGTTACATCTGTAATGATGGCCACATTGGGTTTTATGCGCCGCGCAATCATTTCCGCACCACGCAGGCCTACTTCTTCCTGTACAGCGTTTACAATGTAAAGTCCGTAGGGCAGCTTCTTCTTATTCTCTTTCAGCAACCTGGCTACCTCAGCAATCATAAAACCCCCGATGCGGTTATCAAAAGCACGGGCTACGTAATAATCGTTGGCCAAATCCATAAAGCCATCCTGGTAGGTTACCACCGCGCCAATATGAATACCCAGGTCTTCCACTTCTTTTTTATTGCGTGCGCCCGCATCCAGGAAAAGGTTATCTACTTTTGGCTGCTGTTCTTTTGCATCTGTATTGCCGAGGCGGGTATGAATGGCGGGCCATCCAAATACCGCAGGCACCAGTCCTTTTTTACCATGAATGAATACGCGTTGCGCGGGCGCCACCTGGTGGTCTACACCGCCATTGCGTTTAAGGTACAATAAACCCTCATTGGTTATATAATTTACAAACCAGCTGATTTCATCTGCATGTGCTTCAATCACCACTTTAAATGGCGCATCAGGGTTAATTACCCCCACGGCAGTTCCATATGGGTCAGTAAAAAAACTGTCTACATAGGGTTTTATATAGTTGAGCCAGATCTTCTGACCGCTGCTTTCAAATCCAACCGGGGAGGCGTTATTGACATAGTTCTTCAAAAAATTCATTGATGCATCCGTGATAACACTGCTATGTTTTTTTGCTGCTTTTGCCATTTGGAATAGTTAAGTTTTTTATACAATTATTGGTATTGTTCGCTGCTACAAGGCGATGAGCCCGAAAATACTGGAAAATACTAAATATACAGTATCATTAAAAGCAAAGAAGATAACATCATGAGCCCATCCAGCACTACATAATACAGGTAATCTGAAAAATGTCTTTTTGCATAGCCATACAGGCTGGCCGTAATAACACCTGGTACCAGCAAAAGAATGGTTTCTACCAATGTGGTGCCGGTAAAGTACAGCGCTACTGTAAAAATGACAAACAGGCCAATGGAAATAGCAAACAGCAGGTTGATGCCAGCCTCATTAAAATGCGTAATCATACTGCGGATGCCACTGGCTTTGTCATCTTCCCTGTCGCGGTAATCAAACAAAATACAGATGGCATAGATCAAAAAAAAGCGGCTGCAGGCAAGCCAGGTAAACGACAGCTGCCATTTGTCGGCCACAATAAGCAAGGGCAGCATGGTAGTTACATACATCCATACAAAGGCCAGGAAAATGGTTTTACCCACGGCTATTCTGCGCAGCCCGATAAAAAACTTCATGGGTATTTTAGGCGCCGAATAAAGAAAGGTAACAAAGGCGCCGAGGGCTATCCATGCCCAGTGCTGCCGCAGCAACAGAAACCCGATGCCCGCGCCTGCCAGTCCAATAAAATACAAAACCAGGTGCAGCTGTTTGTAGCGTGTTGCCCAGCGTAAACGTTCTGTGCCCGTTTCTGCATCGGTGGTAAGCCACCAGTGAAAATTATAACTGCAAATGGTGGAGAAAAAAACGAAGCTATAAAACGCCGTAGAAATTTTGAGCACGGGAAAAAGCAGTTGCAGCTGGTACACCATGGCCACTGCGCAAAGCGCTATGTAAAGACTGCTGAAGACAAAAAAATTGAAGATGCTTTTCAGCATGAAGCTTTACTACAGGTAAGATGAAAAATTAATCCACTCTTTGTACAACTATCTGGCCGGTAGACACAGTATCGCTCACATTGCCGGCTTTATCGTGTATCCAGATCCGGATGTTTAAAGTATCTGATTCCTTGGCTGGTGGGTTAGAACCAGGTATGCTGGGGGCAGCACTGGCAGATTTCAGGTGGTCTTCATAGCGAAGGGCCAATCCTATTTCACCTTTATCGTAATTGGGAAAGTCCGGAATTTTATAGCTGATAGAATCGCGCAGCGTAGCAACTTTGCGCTGGTTCAGTCGCTCTTTCTTAAAAAACAGGGTATCACTGATATCGCCCTCCTTGTCTGTATACGACAGCGTTACCACCAGGTTGCCACCTACCGGGACAACTTTTGTACTCAATGATTTTAAATCTATATGCGGCTTGGTTTGAAACTTATCTTTGTTGCAGGCAATCAGCACAATCATCGCAAGCCCGGCTACTAATAATGTTTTCATAATTGAATGTCTTAACAAATTTAGACGATGCCTATTGAATTACCTAACATCACAGGTGAATGGAATGATAAAATTTTTAGCCTCCCGGCTGCTTCTTTTGAGTCCGCAGCCTTACAAGCCTTTGTATACCAGTACCAGCACAACCGCTTATACGCGCAATATGCCAACGCAGTTGGTAAGACGGAAGAAAATGTAAAGACCATAAAAGATATCCCTTTTCTGCCCATCCGGTTTTTTAAAACCCACCAGGTATGCAGCACTCAATTTGAGCCCGAAGCAATCTTTGAAAGCAGCGGCACCACGCAAACCATCAACAGCCGGCACCTGGTCAAAAGCCAGGCATTGTACCGGCAAAGCTTCAACACCACCTTTCAGCTGTTTTATGGCGATATCCGCAACTGGTGTGTTCTGGCGCTCCTTCCCTCCTACCTGGAAAGGCAACATTCATCGCTGGTGGTAATGGCAGATGAACTCATCAAAGCAAGCGGCCACCCGCAAAGTGGTTTTTACCTTTATGATCATGCCCAACTGGCCGCTACCCTGCAGCAACTGGAAGCCGCCGGTCAGCAAACCCTGCTCATTGGCGTCACTTTTGCGCTGCTCGATTTTGCTACGGAATATCATCTCTCATTGCAACATACCATTGTAATGGAAACAGGTGGTATGAAAGGCCGCCGGGAAGAATGGACAAGGCAACAAGTGCATGAATACCTGATGGCCAGACTGGGCGTAAGCAGCATTCATTCAGAATATGGTATGACGGAATTGCTTTCACAAGCCTATTCAGCAGGCAATGGCATTTTTTACTGCCCGCCGTGGATGCGCGTTGTGCTGCGCGCAGAAGACGACCCGCTACAACCCGCCAGTGCCAACACCGGTATCATTAACGTAATTGATTTGGCCAATATTTATTCATGCGCATTTATTGCAACCGATGATGCAGGCAAATTAGCAGACGATGGCGGGTTTGAAGTAACAGGCCGGGTAGACAATGCCGATCTGCGCGGCTGCAGCCTGATGACCATCTAGCAAGAAAACAGGTGGAGATAATTTATAGGGCAGGAAATGAGTATACCTAACGCCTGCACCCATGCAGCGCAATGATTTTATTTTTTTGCGATATCGGCCACCGTTCTTTTCTCCAGCACTTTCAGCGTAGCATCCCGAACGTTTACCATCATATCATGCAGGCCGCAACTTTTTTCATCGCAGTTCTTGCATCGCTCATAAAAATTAAGGCTTACACAGGGCAATAGCGCAATGGGACCGTCCAGCAATCTCATCACCTTGGCCACCGGTACCTGTGCGGGGGGCACGGCAAAATAGTAGCCCCCACCCTTTCCTTTCTTACTCTCCAGCACACCCGCTTTTTTTAACTCCAGCAAGATATTCTCCAGGAATTTCAGCGGAATCTTTTTCTTCCTTGCAATCTCGGCAATCAGTATCGGGCCTTTATCCGTATGCTGGGCCATGTACATCAGCGCTTTGAAAGCGTATTGACTTTTTTTAGAAAGCATTCTTTATTTAATTTATTGAACAGGGTTAGGCAGGAAGAATGGGCAATGTTCACTTACAGACCTAATACTTCTTTCATGCTAAAAATACCTTTTTTTCCCTTTACAAATTCAGCAGCCAATACGGCGCCGGTGGCAAAACCAGTCCTGCTATGCGCCGTGTGTACAATTTCGATGCTGTCGATGGGCGATTGGTACCGCACCAGGTGGGTGCCGGGTGCCGGGTCAATGCGTTTACTGATGATGGGTATGGCCTGCGGGTCATCGCTTAGCTGGTTTACCCAGTTTTTCTTCCAGTCTATTTTTTCCAATACCTGCTCCGCCAGTGTTACGGCGGTGCCACTGGGTGCATCTTTCTTTTGCGTGTGATGAATCTCTTCCATGCTTACAGCGTATTCGCTGTGGGGGTTCATCAGTGCTGCCAGGCGTTTATTGATTTCAAAAAAAATGTTAACCCCTACGCTGAAATTACTGGCGTACAGAAAGCATCCATTGTGCTCACGGCAATATTCCTTTGCTTCTTCTATATGTTCTAACCAGCCGGTGCTGCCACAAACCAGCGGAATGCCGGCGGCAAGGCATTTCATTACGTTATTAAAGGCACTCTCGGGGCCGGTGAATTCAATAGCAACATCGGCGGTTTGCAAATGTTCGGTGGTTAAGTCATCAGCATTGTTAAGATCTATCTTCAGCACAATCTCATGGCCCCGTTGAAGGGCAATCTCTTCAATGGCCTTGCCCATTTTTCCATATCCTACCAATGCAATTTTTAGCGGGTTGACTGCCTTCATGGGGAAAACGTATTTTTTTGCAAAGGTAATTAGCTTAAATGGTTTTTGCTTGGAGGAAGTAAAAAGTCAAAATTCAAAATTCAAAGAGGCTATTGCTGGAACTATTTCACGCGGCGATACCGCGAGGCAGCGGCCGCGGCCCTCTGTTAGCGCTGTTAAAACTTCGCGAAAACGCAAACAAAGCAAAAGTCTCCCTTTCTCTTTCTCTCTTTGAACTCTTAGCCCTCTGTTAGCTCCGCTCGCTCTGCGCGAAAAACCAACTAAACAACTCCAAACTATTCCACGCAAACGAACTCTGAACTGAGAACTGAAAACTGAGAACTAATTTATCTCATCAGCTTCTTCGCCTCTCCGCTAATCGTTTCCTGTACCAGCGTATGCATGGAGCCGTGGGGTTGGTTGAGGACAAAATCAAGTATTTTTTTGCTGAGATCGAGGCCATTGGCCTCCGCGGGCAGTACAGAAGCTACCTGGTTGATAAGATGTATGTTTTGATCTTTCAGGTTACGTACCGCCTCCCAGGCATCGGCACTCACGTAGATTTGTTGCGATAAATTATGATCAAACTCCTGTTTAATGGTTTGTGTAAGCAATTGCTGCATCTGTGTTTTGCTAAGGCCGGGCTCGCTGGTTCTGCTAATCAGGTTGGGAATAGCAATACGATCGGCAAGAATCACCAATCGCTCATAAGCGGTTAATTGCAATGCATGAATATTGCTGGCGGGGG
>DATJGC010000606.1:0-4240 GCA_035495345.1 Chitinophagaceae bacterium
CTGCCAACACGGTAATGGTGGCCATCTCTTCATCCGTAAAAAACTTCTGATCCATCAGTTTTTTATAATCTGCCAGCTCCTGCGGGGTTCTGTCGTAGTTGAGCGTACCTGCACTGGCTTCGGGCTTTGCTTCAATCTTGGTATTACTGTCTTTGCAGGCTTCTACCAACACGCCGGTAGAAACGGTGCCCATGATTAGGGCTTTAATGGATTTTCTTCTGTCCATATACTTTGGTTTGATCTGTTGTTGGCAACAGGCTCCGGTAATTAAATATTGTTCTTTTTGAGCTCGTCAATAATGTATTCAGACGCGCGCATGCTGAGCGCAAGAATGGTCCAGGTAATGTTTTTATCTGCCTGGCTTACAAACTGCGCACCGTCTACCACAAAAAGATTCTTGCAATCATGCGCCTGGCTCCATTTGTTGAGTGCAGATTTTTTGGGGTCGTTACCCATCCTGGCTGTGCCTGCTTCATGAATGATCTTGCCGGGAGATTCAAGGCCATAATTGTTTTCTGCGGTAGCATCATCGCCCCAGGTAATAACAGCGCCCATCTGGTGCATAATCTCACGAAAGGTTTCCTTCATGTGTTTAGCCTGGTTAATTTCATAGCTGCTGTATTTTACATTGAAGCGCAGAACAGGTATACCAAACTTGTCTACCACGTTTGGATCAATTTCGCAATAATTGCTCTCAAGGGCCATGGCTTCTCCCATTCCGGCCATGCCAATGCCGGCACCATAGAAATAACGCACATCTTCTTTTAGTGATGCGCCATAACCACCGGCCTCTTTCTTCTTGCCATTTACAGCGTATTTGCCATTCATTCTTTCTGTGCCCATACCGATACCATAACCGGGCATATTCATACCGCCGCCATATTCAATGTGGTAGCCACGCGGAAAATCCAATTTCTTATTGTCCAGCCACCAGGGAGAATATACGTGCATACCACCCACACCGTCTTCATTGTATCTTTTACGGCCGAATAATGCAGGTATATAACCGCCCATGCCGGCACCGGTAGAATCATGCAGGTATTTACCTACCACGTTGCTGCTGTTGGAAAGACCATTGGGGTGGCGGGGAGATTTTGAATTCAGCATCAGGCGGGCGCTTTCGCAGGCGCTGGCCGCCAGAATTACCACCTTACCCATTACCTGGTATTCCTGCAAATCTTCTTTGTTTACATAAGAAACGCCGGTGGCCAGTCCTTCCTTGTTGGTAAGCACTTCCCTTGCCATAGCATTGGTGATAACATCAACATTACCGGTAGCAATAGCAGGTTTTACCAATACGGAACTGGAGGAGAAGTCTCCATACACCTGGCAACCGCGGTTACACTGGCTGCAAAAGAAACAGGCTTTGCGGTCTTTGTTATCAGGCAAAGCCTTGGTTAAGATAGACAACCTTGAGGGTATCACTTTTACACCGGCCTTGGTGGCGCCATTCTTTATCAGTATTTCATGGAGGCGTGGTTTGGGTGGAGGAAGAAAATAACCGTCCGGATCATTATCAAGTCCTTCATTGGTACCAAATACACCAATCATTTTATCAACGCGATCGTAGAAGGGTTTGATATCTTCATACCCAATCGGCCAGTCATCACCCAGCCCATCAATACTTCTTCTTTTAAAATCTTTGGGGCCAAAGCGCAATGAGATACGGCCCCAGTGATTGGTTCTTCCACCAATCATACGCGCCCGCCACCAATCCCACTCGGTACCGGCTGCCTTGGTATAAGGTTCGCCATCAATATCCCAACCATGATAGCAGGCGTCAAAATCACCAAAGGGTCTGAACTTAGTGCTGGCACCCCTGCGCGGGCTTTCCCAGGGTCCTTTTAATTGCGTTACATTCTTTGCGGGGTCGTACATCGGACCAGCTTCCACCAGGCAAACTTTCAACCCTGCCTTTGATAGTATGTAAGAGGCCATACCACCACCGGCGCCAGAACCAACAATGACTACATCATATTGCTTTGGCTGTTTCTTAATATTCAATTGTCCCATTATCAATCTTGTTTCTAAACGTTATTGAAAGAATAAATGTAACTAAATAAATGATTGGTGTTAAATGAAAAGAATATTTTTTGTTGGTCTTGCTGCTGGTAAAGCTGTTTGATCAGCTCTATTAATAACAATACTGGTTTATTGCGGTTGCTATTACCATCATTGTTTAATCATTTGCAGATGAAAAGTTGCCATACTAATACTGCGTACAGTAAAGAGAAGCATTTATGCTGCTGGTATTGTATCGTATTCAGCCATGCTCTATGAATTGTGGCACAGATTTTAAACCTCTTAGTATAAAATATTTACTATGGCAACGAACAATTTTATTGAGCTGTTACAGGAAACGCTCAACAGCAAACCACTCCAGAAAGTTGACCCCAATACACAGGAAGTAGAGAAAGCGGCCGCAGACACCACGCATGCCAGCAAATTGCAGCAGGCAGTGATAGCTGCGGTACTTACCGGTATTTATAAGATGACCCGCACACATGAAGGTGCAGCCCAGCTGCTGGGGGGAAATATATCTACAACCTGGGGTAACCTTCTTTTTGGAGATAGCCGGCAGGCGCTGGTGCAAAGAATTGTTACGTACAGTGTATCCAGTCCGGCCGCAGTAGACGGAGAAATTGACATGACTGCCAACGAAGCAGCAAACATCATAAAAACCAATGCCGGCGGCAGCCGCACCGCTACTGAAGATGATGTAATAACCTATGTAAGAAGCCAGCGCAACAATATACTGCAATACCTTCCGGCCGCCCTGCAACTGGGTTCATTACTGGATGATGATACGCTGGATGATCATACCCATAAAATGGATGGACCGGTGTCTGGACTGATGCATAAAATTGAGAAAGCCTTTTCAGGAGCGCCGCCTGCAGATGAAAAGCAATAAGTAAGGGTGAAGGAAGCATGTGCGGCGAGATAAGTTTAACAATTGATAACCCCGTTTCACGGTAAAACCGGTTGCGCGATTAATACTATCTTTGCGCCCGGATGAAAACAAGAACACTCAAAAAAGACAAGGTTAACATCATTACGCTGGGTTGCAGCAAGAATATGGTAGACAGCGAGGTGCTGAGCGGCCAGCTGATTGCCAATGATATTAACGTGGTGCACGAGAATAAAAAGCTTGATCACAATATTGTGGTGGTGAATACCTGTGGCTTTATTGATAAGGCAAAAGAAGAAAGCATCAACACCATATTAGACCAATTAGAGCTGAAGAGACGCGGTAAACTGGACAAGGTATACGTTACAGGCTGTTTAAGCCAGCGCTACCGGGATGATCTGCAGGCAGAGATACCCGACGTGGATGCCTGGTTTGGTACCATGGAACTGCCGCTAATGCTAAAGCAGTTTGATGCAGATTATAAAACGGAATTGCTAGGAGAAAGACTGCTAGCCACTCCGCGGCACTATGCCTACCTGAAAATTTCCGAAGGCTGCAACCGTACCTGCTCTTTTTGTGCCATTCCGTTGATGCGCGGGCAGCACGTAAGCAAGCCGATGGAAGCGCTGGTAAAAGAAGCAGAATCACTGGTGAGAAAGGGCGTAAAAGAAGTGATGCTGATAGCACAGGAACTTACCTACTACGGACTTGATATTTATAAGAAAAGAATGCTGGGCGATCTCATGCAAAGGCTGGCCGATGTGCCGGGTCTTGAATGGATCAGGCTGCATTATGCGTATCCGTCCAAATTTCCCTTAGATATACTGGATGTAATGCGTGAGCGGAGCAATATCTGTAACTACCTCGATATGCCCTTACAACATGCCAGCGACCCCATGCTGCAGGCCATGCGCCGTAATATTACAAGAGCAGAAATGACGGACCTGCTGTCTGCCGTGCGTGAAAAAGTACCCGGCATTTGTCTGCGCACCACGCTGATTGCGGGCTTCCCCGGTGAGACAGAAGAAGATGTAGACGCCGTAAAATCTTTTCTGCAGGAACAGCGGTTCGACCGGGTAGGCATATTTCAATATTCACATGAAGAGAATACCAGCGCTCACCTGCTGGCCGACGATGTTCCGGCAGAGGTGAAGGAGCAACGCGCGCAGGAAATAATGGAAGTACAGCAGGAAATTTCGCTGGAGAAAAACCAGGAAAAGGTGGGACAAACCTTTAAAGTTATCATCGATAAAAAAGAAGCGGGCAGGTACCTTGGCCGGACTGAATTCGATTCTGTTGAAGTAGACAATGAAGTGGTGATTGCTTCAAAAA
>DATJGC010000607.1:0-5655 GCA_035495345.1 Chitinophagaceae bacterium
CCGTACAAAATACTGGGAGATAGGCAATGAAAACTACGGCAACTGGGAGTGGGGCTACCGGATAGATGTAAGCGCTAATAAAGACGGACAGCCTGAATTTCTCACCGGCGCGCTCTATGGCCAGCATTTCAAAGTATTTGTAGATTCTATGCAAAAAGCCGCCAATGAAATCGGCAAAAAAATATTCATCGGCGCTGTTGCTGCAGAAGCACCTGCACCCGAGCCCTGGCAAACCACCACGCGCAAAACCTGGAATGCGGGCATGATGCCCGCCGTAAATACAAAGGCAGATTTTTATGTAGTGCATAATTATTACACACCGTATAATACCAATGCCAATGCGGCACTCATCCTGGGAACGGCTTTGTCTGAAACCAGCACCATGATTAATTATGTTACACAGACCTTACAGGCCAGTGGCGCCGCTGTTAAACCCATTGCCATGGATGAGTGGAATATTACTTCCAATACTTCGCGGCAGCAGGTATCTAATATAAGCGGTGTATTTGCCAGCCTTGTCATGGGCGAAGCCATCAAAAATAAATATGGCATGGCCGCCCGCTGGGATCTTATTAATGGCTGGAATAACGGTGATGATCATGGGCTTTTTAGCGCAGGCGATGAGCCCGGTACTGCCAAATGGAGTCCAAGACCTTCTTTCTTCTATCTTTATTATATGCAGAAGATGCTGGGCGACCGGCTGGTGGCAACCACCGTGGCGGGCAATGCCGGCGTACTGGCCTATGGTTCTACCTTCTCTTCCGGACAGGCGGGTGTGGCGCTTATCAACACCAGTACCAGCGCCCAGGTAACAGAAGTAAAACTGAAGAACTGGGCCCTGGGCAACCGCTTTTACTGGTACAGCCTGCAAGGTGGAGATGACAATGGCGAGTTTTCAAGAAAAGTGTTAGTGAATGGTGCCGGCCCTGCAGGCGTTGCGGGCGGGCCGGCAGACTATGCCACGCTTAAAGCCAATAGTGCACTCAGCAATACAGGCGTAAGGGTAAGCATACCTGCACGCGGAGCGGTGTTCCTGGTAACAGAAAAAAAATAATCTTTGCTGCGCATGATAGACTTGCAGGCTTACAAACAGGAACTGACGGCAGAACTGGATAATATTCTCCATTACTGGATGACCCATGCGCCGGATACCCTCAACGGCGGTTTCTATGGCAGTATAGATCGTTTTGATCTGCCCGATGCAGGCGCGCCAAAAGGATTGGTGTTGCATGCCCGTATCCTTTGGACTTTCTCCGCCGCATTTTCTCATAGCCTTGACCAGGACTACCTGCCCATGGCGGCAAGGGCGTACGACTACCTGCGTACTCATTTTACAGATACTGTCTATGGCGGGCTTTACTGGAGCGTAGACGCAAAGGGTCAGCCGTTGAATACCCGCAAACAAATCTATGGCCTGGCATTTTGCCTCTACGGTTACAGCGAATGGTACAAGGCTACCCGGCGGGCGGAAGTACTGGAAGCGGCCATCGACCTGTTTACGCTGATAGAGGAAAAAAGTTTTGATACCCTTAATCATGGATACCGCGAAGCGTTTGACCATAATTGGCAACCATTGGCAGATATGCGTTTGAGCGATAAGGATGCCAATGAACAAAAGACGATGAACACGCATTTGCACATCATTGAAGCCTACGCCAATCTTTACCGCCACTGGCCCGATGCGTTGTTGCGCCGCCGCATTGTGCAATTGCTGGAAGTGTTTGATGAACACATGATTGATAAGCAGAGCGGCCATCTCCTGCTATTCTTTAATGATCAATGGCAGGTACGGCCTGATGTAATTTCTTATGGGCACGATATTGAAGCTGCCTGGCTGCTGCAGCAATGTGCCGAAGCCATTGATGATGCGCATTGGATAGAACGTATGCGCCAGCACGCGGTATTCATTACAAAGGCAGCCACCGAAGGACTTGATAAAGACGGTGGCTTATGGTATGAGTTTGACCCTTCCAGCAGGCAACTGGTGAAAGAAAAGCATTGGTGGCCACAGGCGGAAGCCATGCTGGGCTTTTACAATGCATGGGATATTACTAACAATGATACCTATTTACAGCAATCAGTCAATAGCTGGTCGTTTATAAAAAACTATCTGTTGGATCTTACCCGTGGCGAATGGGTTTGGGGTGTAAAAGAAGATCATTCCATTATGGAAGGAAAAGACAAGGCAGGTTTTTGGAAATGTCCTTACCACAACGCCAGGGCATGTATGGAACTGATAAAAAGGATTGGCAACCAGTCGCACTAAATTGCCGCTGCATTATTTTCTTTTCATGGGTTGATTGCCTTTATCATCTAACCAGCAATTAGCCGTATTACCCGGCGCCTCCAGCACAATTTTATAGAACGAAGAAGGCATGCGCGCAAGATCAATAACTGCTTCCTGCGCTTGCAGCGGAAAGCTACCCATCAACTTGTATTCATCTTTACCACCGGTGTTAAATTGGTTGGTAGTACTTGCCCAAATTTTCATATGGCCGCCGGGTGCTGTTGCCTTCCACTGAAAAATAAGCTTTTGTTGTTGCTGACTGCAGGAAGGGGTGATGAAGGAAAGCGGCCCGATAAACGGCGTTCCATCAACTTCCCGGGCAATGTTCTGCGGAAGGGCAATCTTCATAAACCGGGCAATGCTGGGCATGATGTCTACCGCAGCGGCTTGTGGTGCATGAAACTGCTCATTAAGATTTTTAGCGTTCGTGTAGATCCAACTGTCACGCTCACGGTCGCTTTGTCCGCCATGTCCTTTGCCGGTGGCTGCATCTCGCCCATGATCGGTAGTTACGATTATCAACCAATCTTCTTTGTATTGCTGCTGCCTGAACTGAATGGCCTTCCAAATCTCACCAATACGCCGGTCGGCGGCTACAACGGCGTTATAAAACTGCGGGCTATCACCATACATATGACCCATATCATCTGTATGCTCTAAGTACACCCAAGAAAGATCCGGCGCGGCGCTGCGGATGACGGCAGCGGCGCGCGCGCTCACTGAATCATCTATACGCTGCATAAAATCACGTTGTTTATCATGCGGAAAATGGAGGCTGTCATGCTCTAATCCATCATAACTAATGTCTATGGGCAGGTTGCCCGTGGCTGGGAGCTTGTCGCCCACCAGTTTTGTTCGGTTATCCTGCCAGCTGGAAAAAATAGCCGTTTTGCCGGCCGGGTATTGTTCCTTAAAAAGCCGGAAGATGGTAGGGTAGTGGTAGTTGGGGGCGGCGATATCATTGTCCCATACATTGTGTTTATTTACCCATACGCCCGTGAGTACGCTGTTATAACCAACGGCGGAGATGGTAGGCGTCTGGCTGTACGTGCCTTTCTTTCCACCCACATAAGAACGGGTATAACCGCCCTGCTGCGCAATGGATGCCAGCTGCGGCAGCGGTAATTTTTCAATAACATCGGCTGGTATGCCGTCTACAATGATAAAGACCGTTTTTCTTTTGCCGGCTTGTGCCAATGCAATAGCACTGCAGCATAAGATACAAACAAACACTAAACAGGCTCTTTTATAAAACGAAGGAAAAACAGGTACAGCTATTTTCATTGCAGTATTCTTGAAACAGCAAAGTAAACAAAATTTCACCGCCCGCTGGCAGGTGCCGGCGGGCGGGATTGGATGTAACAATTTATTAATTGAGGTATAACCCGTAACAGGTTGCTGTTGCCGTCTCTCTAAGCGACGCATATTTAAGCCGGCTTTTTCCTGAGATCAAAGTTTTGGAAAAGGAAGATGCGGGCCGCATTGATGTTCTTGTACCGGTTACCTGCAGAAAGTTGTTGAAAGAGATTCATGTAACCAAATTGCAGGTTGGTAGTTTTTGACACCTGGTATTTAAAGCCAACGAAAAAGCGGTTCTGGTCAAAATAATTATTGACGATTTCTTTACCGAAGTTGATATGCAGTTCATCATTTACCACAAAGGAAAAACTCTTGGGCGCGTTGCCGTTATTAATGAGCGGCACCTCGTAAAGAATATTGTACCTCAGTCGCCAGTTAAAGTTATAACCATCTGCCAGTGTGGAGTCATTGGCAATTTTTCTGCGAAATCTTTCTTCCAGTCGCACCCACTGCATCAACCGCGTTTTTTTGAAATTGGTATGCCACTGCAATTGTTGCCAGGGGCGGTGCTCGGGTTGGGTAATGCCTTTGTGATTATCGCCCGGAAAAAGAAAAATTCTTGCATAGCCCGCAGTGATTTTGGTGGTATTATCAATGTAGTAGGTTAAGCCCAGGCGGATGATGGCCTGTGAATAATTATCAAAAAAACGTTCTTTTGTGCGAACGTGAAGATCTGTCCAACTGCCCCATTTGTTGCTAAAGCGTGTCTGGTTAAAATAACCGAGCCATACCTGTTCAATATCTTCAGTGGACTTTACACTTTGGGCATGCGCAGCAAACTGCGTTACTGCCAACAGGCAGGCTGCGAGGAGGATTCTTTTCATACAGCAAAGAAATAAAAAACTTCTGTTGATTGTTGTCTGCTCATCTGCAAAACGACCTATTATTCCATAAAAAAAGAACAAGACAGGCGCTTGTTCTTTTTTATGAAGCATTCATAAATTATTTATTAAATAAACCATCCACTGTAATGGCAACATAATACAGTGCGCCAATGGTAGGACCGCCAGCGTACTGCAGGTAGCGATGGTTAAAAATATTGGCCCCGCCAATTTTCACGCTGCTTTTTGCAGCAGGAATGCGATACGTAACCTGTGCATCAATTGTGTTATAGGCAGAAATATTGCCGGTTACCAACGGGCTCTCCCAAAGAAAGCTGTCCTGCCATTTCCACACCACATTAAAGCCAACATTCTTTACAATCTCGCGGTTGCCAAAAGATACATTGGTATTCCATGTAGGCGTATTAAAACCTGTTACAAAGATATCGTCTGCATTGTTGGCCTTCATCTTGTTGAAACTGGCATTACCGCCAATGGTGTATTTCTTATAGAAGTTGTAAGTGATACCCACGGCTGAACCAAAATTTCTGTAACTGTTCTTTGCGTTTGTGTATACCCGGTACCTGTCTTGTCCCTTGCTGGCAGCGGTGGTAGTTGTGGCAGCGGCCGGATCCCGGTTCCTGTCTAGCATGGCCAGTACAGCGGCATCAGAGCCTACAGTCTCGCCGGTGGGCACGTATACCTGTACCTGGCCCAGAAAGCCATTGTAGGTATTGCTGTAGGCATCTATATCTATCACCAGGCGGTTGTTGAGCAGGATGCTTTTGTAACCCACTTCAAAAGAAGTAATTTTTTCAGGGAGGGCCTTGGGCAGGTTGGCTACCTGCAACAGGTTGCGGTTGGCCAGCGCGGCGGCATCTGTATTACCTTGCGCGCTTACGGCAGCGTTAAAGTTAATGATGGAAGCCTGCGTATAACTGTTTTCCAGGTAACCAAGGCCTTCATTGATATAAGAAAGGCTGCCTACGCGTTTCACCCTGCCATTGTTTACATAAGACAATGCCTCAAACAGTGCGGGGAAGCGGTAACCTTCCTGGAAGGTAAAACGGAAATTATGCAGCTTGTTTACGGTGTACACGGCCGCCAGGCGTGGCGTGAGTTTGGGGTCAAACTCAGGGTTATAATCATACCGCAGGGAGCCAAAGAGTTTCAGGCGCTCTTCAAAAA
>DATJGC010000608.1:0-2883 GCA_035495345.1 Chitinophagaceae bacterium
TCATTGTGTTGTTGAATGATATATTCTTCCATCTGCATTGTCAATCGTTTTATGGTAGGTAAAAAACTTCCTTTAAAGGTACGCTTACCGGTGAATGGTCTGGGTTGGTTTCCATAATGTCTGCCATATACTTCCACCAGCGCTGCATAACCGGTTGTGCGGGCAGATTATCCAATGCTGAGGGGTCGGCTGCCTTCAGTACGCCAAAAAGCGCCAGGGTGCCCGGGTCCAAAAAAATAGCATAATCGCTGATACCGGCCTCTTTCAGCAGTTGCGCAAGATCTGGCCATAAGGCATCATGCCTTTTCTTGTATTCTGCTTCAAAACCGCTGCGCAATTGCATCTTAAAAGCTACCCTGTACATATTTAACAGCTTGTATAACGGCCATGAATAGGTTATTTTTCTATCATTATCAACGCACAAAGGCCATGGCTACGCCACCGTCTACATTGAGTACATTACCGGTAGACTTATTAAGCAGTCCGCCTACAAATGCAAAGCAGGCCTTGGCAATATCTTCAGGCAGGATAACCTCGTTCAGCAAGGTGCGTTTGGCGTAATAGGCGGGCAGCTCTTCCACTGTTACACCATAGGCCTTGGCCCTTCCCTCTGCCCAGGCGCCGGCCCAAATTTTACTATCCGAGATTACTGCATCCGGGTTAATGGTATTCACCCTTATCTTATCCTTACCCAGTTCTGCAGCGTTCAGCCTGCTGAGGTGCAGCTGGGCTGCCTTGGCAGAACCATAACCGGCATTATTGGGACCAGACACCAGTGCGTTTTTGCTTACAATATTTATCACATCGCCGCCCATTTGCTGTTTGCGCATAATTTCTACGGCGCCCTGCGTGATAAAGAATTGTCCTTTTACCAGCACATCATACAATATATCCCAGTCTTGCTCGGTATGTTCTTCTATTGGCTTGGAGATGGAAAGGCCTGCGCAGTTTACCACAATATCAACACCGCCAAAGGCCAGGGCTGCTGCCGTAAAGGCGCTGTCAATGTCTGCTTTCTTAGTAACATCTAGCAAGGTATCAGTAAATACATCCTTGCCATACTGCTGTTGAAAACGCTCACGGGCGGTGGTCAAACGATCCGCGTCATTGTCATTGATGATTATACAGGCGCCTTCATCGGCCATTTTTTGCGCTATGGCTTTTCCAATACCGCCGGCGCTGCCGGTAACCAGGGCAATTCTGCCCGTTAAAGCTTTTGGTTTGGGCATGCGCTGCAGCTTGGCTTCTTCCAGCAGCCAGTATTCAATATTAAATGCTTCCTGCCTTGGCAGTGAAGTGTAGGCAGAAATGGCTTCTGCGCCTTTCATTACATTAATGGCGTTGATATAGAACTCTGCCGCTACCCTGGCTGTTTGTTTGTCTTTTGAAAAAGTAAACATGCCCACACCGGGATATAGTATCACCACGGGGTTGGCATCACGCATGGCCGGACTGTTATCATGTTTGCAGCTGTTGTAGTAGTCTGCATACATCTTACGGTAAGCATCAAACGCAGGAGCCAGGGTTTCCTTAATGCTGGCTACCTCGCTGATAGCTGCGTTAGGTGGCAGTGAGAGCACCAGCGGACTGATCTTGGTGCGCAGAAAATGATCAGGGCAACTGGTACCCATGGGTGCCAGGCGCTGCAAATCTTTGGAATTGATGAATTCCAGTACCCGCTCATCATCTGTAAAATGGCCAATCATGGATTGTTTGCTGGAACAAAACCCCCGTAATATGGGTGCCAGCGCCGCGGCCTGTTGCAGGCGCTGTTCTTTTGGTAATGGCGTTATTATTTGCCCGCCAAACACCGGTCCTTTTTTGCCGATATGATCTTCCAGGTATTCAGCGCAGCGTTCTATTACTTCCAGTGTATTGATATAACTTTCATAAGCCGTATCGCCCCAGGTGAATAAGCCATGAGAACCGAGCATGATGCCACGGATGCCGGGGTTTTCATCGAGGCAGGCTTTTAATTGCAGGCCAAGGTCGAACCCCGGCTTCTGCCATTCTACCCAGCCGATGCTGCCGTTAAAAAGATCCTTCGTAATCTGTTTGCCGTCTTTGGCGGCTGCAATAGCAATGGCAGCATCCGGGTGCAGGTGGTCAATATGCTTAAAGGGCAAAAAGCCGTGCAAGGCGGTATCAATAGAAGGCGCCTTGGAAGATAAATCGTAGATGCAGTGATTAAAGAGCTCTACCATTTCATCTTCATGGGCCAGGCCACGGTAAATATTCTTCAGGCTCAGCAGCCGATCCATGTACAGTGCCGCCAGCCCGCTGCGCGTGAGGGTACCAATGTCTCCGCCGGATCCTTTTACCCACATTACTTCTGTTTCAGCACCCGTAAGCGGGTTTTTGGCCATGACCTTGCAGGAAGTATTGCCGCCGCCGTAATTGGTGAGGCGAAGGTCTGCGCCTAGCAGGTTAGAGCGATAAATCAGCAGGGCCACTTCATCACCGGCAAGCGACGCCGCCTTTTTTTCATCCCATAAATAACTAACACGCTTAAATTCTTTTATGGTACTCACTGGCATGGTTATGTCTTTTTAGTTTAATAATATATTTACTGGTGCAGGTAATTACCATAACCTACTACCAATACAGATACAATGATGGTGATGATGCCCATGGCAATCATGGTAGTGGTTTGCCTGTTAACACCCTTCCATTCTTTTAATACAATACCCCACATATTGGCGGTTAAAATGATAAAGGCCATGTGCAGTATCCATGAACTGGCGCCATTGCCCAGCCTGCTTTCACCCATTCCGTAGAAAAAGAATTGTAAAAACCAGGTAATGCCGGCCAATGCGGCAAATACATAATTAGACAAAAGCGGCGTACGGGTATTGGTATAATCATGAAAGGTTTTATTACGGG
>DATJGC010000609.1:0-16644 GCA_035495345.1 Chitinophagaceae bacterium
TCCATCAGCAATCCGGCCATCAGCAAGGATGTAGTAGCTTCTGACTCATTTAAAATGGTCTTGAGAACGGCCTGCTACAATTGCCATTCTAATGAGGTGAAGCTTGCATGGTTCGATAAAATAAGCCCCGCCTCCTGGCTGGTAGCAAGAGATATCAGGGAAGGAAGAAAAGTGCTGAATTTTTCTGAATGGGATAAACTAAGCCACGACAGGCAAAAGGGCCTGCTGTTTGAAATACTGAACCAGGCGCAATTTGGCAGCATGCCATTGAAAGATTATACATTCATGCACCCGCAGGCCAAGATTAGCCCATGGCATACAGGCATTCTTGAACGTTACCTCCGTACCCTGATGGTTAAACCGGGTACAGACAGCAGCAAGATCGCCGCCTGGTATAAACAGTATCAGTATTGGACAACGCAAGAAGCAAGCAAGACAACAGTAAACCCATCGCTCAATGGGTTTTTGTTTGATGCCTCCTACAAGAACTGGGTGGTAATAAATTCTACCGTACGTACAGACAATGGCACATTAAAGATGATTATGGGCAATGATATTGCCGTTAAGGCCGTAATTGATCATCAAACCAATCCCTGGCCCGATGGTACAGCATTTGCAAAACTTACCTGGACAGCAATACTGGATACGGCAGGCAATCTTGTTCCCGGAGAATACAAGCAAATTGCTTTTATGCGCAAAGACGCGCTAAAATATAAAACAACTGATGGATGGGGATTTTCTCAATGGGATAAGGGGCTTGAGATGGCCACCCATGGCAAGACAGCATTGTTTACCACCGAATGCGTAAACTGTCATAAACCAATGAAGGCATACGACTATGTATTTACGATTCCATTGCCATTGCGTGAAATGCCGGCCTTACAGGATAGGCTTATTACATCTATGGCAGACAGCCAGGGCCACAGTATGTCTACACTCTATGGCAATGATATTGCAACAGCATTTGCGCGTTCTCCAAAGGGCAATGTTTACCCTGCCGGCGCAATTTTAACCCTGGTGACCTGGAAACAGCAGGATCATGAACATTGGTTTGGTGGCAAGATGCCAGCAACCATGCAAGGCGTAGAAAAAGTGGTTTTTGTGAAGGGAAACAGTGAGCAAGTAGACGCTTTGTATGAAGGCTACAAAGGCAACGCAAGAATAAAATTACCTGCACAGGATACAGCCTTTGTACAAAGCAGGATTGATTTTATTACCAGCCAGCGTGCATCCATTATGCCCTGAATTGACAGCACTGACTGACAGGCTTTTTTTCGCTATTGTAAAGAAGATAGATCACTTACCGCCCAGCGCTGCATCTTTTAATAAGCTTCGCAAATTTTTTATTTCTTCTTCCATTTGTGCTATGCGGTTTACCTGCGGAGCAAAAGCCTCCTGTATCTGCTCCACCGTATAGCGCGGCACAATATGTTGCGGGCAATTCCAGTCGTACGCTTCAACATGAAACAGCATCATTCTCTCCGCCTTAAAACTATAGTCGGGCAGATCAAGCAACTGGTACAAGGCCGGATCATCCTTTAGTTCTACTATTGAGGCGGTGGCCAGTATTTTTAACCTCGCCCTGGCGGGATAGTCTACCAGTATAAGCGAGACTTTATTATTGGTCTCTATATTGCCAACAGAAATGTATTGCATATTACCCCTGAAGTCCATAAACCCGATGCGTTTTGCATCCAGCACTTTTAAAAAACCGGGCGGGCCCCCGCGGTGTTGAATATAAGGGAAGCCATTTTCGCCGATACTGGCAAGGTAAAAGCTATCGCGATGACCAATAAAGCCTATTTCATTTTCGGTGAGTCCTTCCACATACACTTTCTTTTCTAGCCTGGCATAGCTTGCCCTGCTACCGGCTTTTTCCTGCAGTTTTTTTATGGTCTCTGTAAAGGCAAGAGAAGGATAATTTTTAGCCATAACTTATTTTTTTGCAAGGTCATTGGCAGACACTGTCTTTGCCAGTGCGGTTAATTCGTCCAGTGCTTTTTGTTGTGCCAGTACTTCATCCCACAGGGTATCGCCGCATTCATCTGGTATAACTATCGGCTCGTTGTTTGTTTCTTCCCTTGAAGCCGGAGCATCCTTTTGCACATTAGCTGTTAGTGGAAGGCCGGCATCCGCCGGCTGCCTGTTTGATGTGTCATGATTATCTGTCGTCATTCCTGGTAAATTTTATTATCGATCAATAGCAGGCTGTTGGCGGCAACGGGCTTTGCCTGCTATGCCTGCATATTGCAGCAAGTGCTGGGTTTCATATACCAAAGATACGTTGTGGGCATATTTGGTTACGTGCTTACCGAATGACCAGGCGCCTGTTTTCTTTTCTACTAAGGTAAAGCGCAGCAGACTCACTCATGGTGAGAATGGAACCTCCCAGGATAACAATGTCTTTAATAACGAGCCGTCCTCTCCCGGAGAGAAAAGGAAAACCCCAGTTGGCATCCCCTGCATGCGGCACCCAGCTTTCAGGCGTTGTAATAAGAAAAGAAAGCGTGCCAACGGTAAGCAGGAAAGCCAGCATGCTGCCCAACATACTGGCAGCCGGTGCCCAGGGATGAATTATTAAAAGAACAGCAATGAGAATGAGTAAAATGCCAAGACCATAAGAAAAAGCATAGGTATTGTTTTGCCTGTGCCAGGCCCTGTTGCCTTCATTTAACTCACCTTCCTTATTAGTATGCATGGCATACTGTTGCGGATGCGCGTAGAAGAAAGACATAAAGGGGCTATTGGCAACAAAGGGAACAATGCCGTCTGCTTCATACGCAAAAAACTTTAGTAAGCCGATCCACAGCAAAACCACCACCATACCAAAGCGAACCGCCTTTTTTCCCAGCGGTTCAAGGTTTGCAATAAAACGAATAAAAGAATTGCTCATACCATGGGTTTTAAATTCCCTGTAAATGAAGGCAAATCTTAGCTTTCGTTATTTTCCGTAACCACCAACTTTATTTGCTGCCTGCACCAAAACCGTAGCAGGTGCTTGCCAGGCAGGTCAGGAAAAAAATTCTTTCTTGATACCTAGTTTTTTGATCTTTGAATTGAGCGTACTGGGAGGAACACCCAGCAATTCTGCCGCACCGGAAGGCCCGGTAATTTTTCCGCGGCAGTGTTTAAGGATTGCCAGAATATGCTCTTTCTCGTTTTCGTCGATGGTCTTTATTTTAACATTGGACTGGCTATTGGCCAGCTCCGGTTTGTTCTTTACCGGGCTTAGGTGCACTTCACTGATTACTTCGTCGCGCGCAAGTAAGACGCTTCGTTCTATCAGGTGTTCAAGTTCGCGGATATTGCCCGGCCAATTGTATTGCACAAGTTCATCAACTACTTTAGGCGCAAAACGCATGGGCGGCCGGCCTGCCTTGCGCGCATAACGTGTAAGAAAATAGGCAGCGAGCGCGGGAATATCCTCACGCCGTTGCCTTAGCGGCGGCAGCGGAATGGGGAAGATATTCAGCCGGTAAAAAAGATCAGTTCTGAACTTTCCTTCTTCCATCATTTTTTCAAGGTCTCGGTTAGTAGCTGCAATGATTCTTACATCTACCTTAATAGTAGTGGTACCGCCAACACGTTCTATCTCCCGCTCTTGGATAGCGCGCAATAATTTCACCTGCAGTTCCAACGGCATCTCACCTATCTCATCCAAAAACAGCGTACCGTGGTTGGCCAATTCAAATTTTCCCAGCCGGCGTTCGGTGGCGCCTGTAAAGCTTCCACGCTCGTGGCCGAATAATTCACTCTCAATCAGGTTAGCAGGAAGGGCGGCACAATTAACTTTTATCATCAGCTTGTTCTTTCTTGGAGATGCATTGTGCAGCGCCCGGGCAATCAGTTCTTTGCCGGTTCCGGTTTCTCCAAGCAACAATACGGTACTGGAAGAGGAAGCCACCTGGCCCACCATTTTAAATACCTTTTTCATCTCGGAGCCTTCTCCAATGATATCACTGTAATTCTGGTTGGTGGCAATTTCCTCTTTCAGATAGAGTTTCTCCTGCTCCAGTTGTTGTTTGTACCGGCTGATCTCCGCCAGCTGGTTACTTATTTTTTCATTGGCCAGTATATTGTAGATCGTTATGCTCAGTTGAGAACAGACACTTTTAAAAAGCGGGCTTTGTAAGATTATTTCGCTGCGTTCATTGTAGCTGAAAGTTAAAATGGCATGTGTGCCGTTGGCCGCATGAATTTTACAGCCTGTCATGGTTTGAAAACGAAATGCTTCCAGCGTTTTTACAGCAACTTTACTGCCGGCACAAAACCATTCGTACACGGTAAAACTTACCGGCTGCCCAGCTTCTTCCAGTGCAAGTAAGATATCATCATTGGCTACAAATGCCTCATCAACCAGTTGCAGGTATTCCAGGTGTTTTACAAAGTAGGCGCTGGGGTCATAGAGCACAGGAGACAATGTCTTCATATCATCACCCAATACGTAAATGGCAAAATCTTCTATGCCAAATAGATTGTCCAGTTGTTCTTTTACAACGGCCGACATTGCTTTCTTGTCTCTTACAGAAGCAATGGCATTGGTAAAGGCCAGCAGGCTGGATTTTTCTTTTTCTCGTCTTACCAGTTCTTCGTTGGTAAGTATATTGGAAACTGCTACGGAGAGCTGCGCACAAACTCCGGTGATCAGGTTGGTGTTGATGGCTACCGCCGTTTCCTTTTCAGGATGCAGGAATACGCAGCCAACATCGTTTCCGCCAGCACGCAGCGCCACACAAATGACTTCCGCAAAGCCGGCCTGGTGCCAGAATTGTACATAGGCCGGGGCGGTGGGTTCAGACAACAGTTCCTGTACCCGCAACACCACCGGCAGGTCTGAGGCAAGCACCCGGCTAAACACTGCATCGCCAACCTGGTAGCGGGCGGAGGTTATTTCATAATAACCTGGTAACTCTTTAAGATTATCGTAATGGTCTAAGATGAATGCGCCATACGTTTGCCGGCCTTCATTGATTTGCGCAATGCCAAACTCTTTTAGGGAGAACAAACGTTTTAAACGCGCATTCACAATATGAAACAGGTCTGCCCGGCTGCGCAGGGCGGCTATTTCATAACTAAGCGAGAGCAATATTGATTTTTCCTCCTCCCTCCTTGCATTTTCTTCTATGGCCAGAATATGGGATATGGCTACAGAAAGCTGGGCGCAGATGCTGGTGATGAGGTTTATATTGAAGTCTTCATTTGTTTGCCGGCTGTATAACATAATAAAGCAGCCCAGCTTGGTTTCACCCACTCTTACAGGGATGCCCACCACTTTTTTTATACCCAGCTTCTCCCAAAACAGCACATATTCAGGCGCTTCTTTCAGTGCCGCCAGGGCCTGCACATACAATGTTACCGGCGCTTCTGCTTCAATGATATTATTGAATACGCCGTCATTGACGTTGTAGCGCAGGTTCACTACCTTCTTATACTCACTATGCTCGGCAATCTCTCTTTCCGCATCTACTATAAATGGGCTATGCGTTTTTTTGTTTTCATTCAGCAAGGTGATACCGAACCCGTCAATCGCAAACAACTCAGCCAATCGCTTATTCAACAAATCTGTTAAGCCCTTTCTATCCTGCACGGTAGCAATCTCATTACTGAGTAACAGTAGTTTTGCCTGTTCAACCTCGCGTTTGGCCATGTCTTCACTGGAGATGACAGCCCCGGTAGCAGATGCCAGGGGGTAGGCAATATGCTGCAACAGGCCAAGGTGTTCCTGGAGAAAAACATCCGCTTTTTGACTGAGCAAAACCAGCAGGCCGGTGAAGGCGTTTTGCTCCACCAGCTTTACCACTGCCAAAGACGTAATGCCCGCCTCATGTATAAGAGACAGGGCCTCACCGCCATGGGGCAATAGCTCTTCTACCTTGTATACAATGGGAGGATTATCATTACCAATAGCAGTATCATGCACCGGGTACTCAACAGTAATAAATTTTTCAAAGGCAGGATGCGGCTGGTGTTCTTCCGCAATATGAAAAATATAAGGCCTGCAACTGTTGGAAGCGCTGTGATACCGCATGATAAAACTGTCTTCAAAAGGCAGGTATTGCTGTAGCGATGTGCCAATAACACGCAGCAGGTCATCCTTGTCGCGTACGCGTGCAATCTCGTTACTAATTGTAAGCAGAATGTTGGTTTTTTGGTCTGGAAACATAGCTCAACGAATCTTTTTATGCAGACGGGTCCTTCCTGATACCTAACTTTTTCATTCTTGATCTCAATGTAAATTCATTGATGTTAAGCATTTCTGCGGCGCCGCCGGGGCCATGCAACTTCCAGTCGCATTTTTTCAGAACAGCTATAACATGGTCGCGCTCGTTTTCCTCCATGGTTTTAATCTTGCCGCTGTTGTCTTGCTGTAAGGTCTTATTTTGTGGCAATAGCAAACTGTCGATAATTGGGCCGGTGGCAAGCAGCACGCTTCTTTCAATGATGTTTTCAAGTTCCCGTACGTTTCCGGGCCAGCTATATCCTGTCAGTAGTTTATTGACCTGTGCTGAGAACCCGGAGATATTTTTGCCTTCGCGTATTGAGTAAAGCCTGAGAAAATGGTTTGCTAATAGAAGTACGTCATCCTGCCGCTCACGCAGCGGCGGCAGTTCAATCGGAAAAACGTTTAGCCGGTAATACAAATCAATCCTGAACCTGCCTTTTGCTATCTCTTCCTCCAGGTGGCGGTTGGTGGCGGCTATCACCCGTACATCAACTTTCTTCAACTGCCCTCCTACCGGTTCAATTTCCTGTTCCTGTAATACCCTGAGAAATTTCACCTGCAGTTCAAGTGGTAATTCACCAATTTCATCAAGGAAGATGGTGGCACCATCCGCCATCTCAAACTTGCCTGTTTTCTTTTGAATAGCGTTTGTGAATGCCCCCTTTTCATGACCAAACAACTCAGATTCTACAAGGTTCAACGGCAACGCTGCACAATTAACAACTATCAGCGGCTTGTCTTTGCGGTCAGACATCCGGTGAATAGCCTTCGCCACCAGTTCTTTGCCAGTACCACTTTCACCCAATATCAGTACTGATGTGGATGTTTGGCTAACAATATTGATACTGTCCAATACGCTTGTAAGCAGCTGGCTCTCGCCAATAATGGGCTTTAATCCGCCGGCAGGCAACCAGTTAGGACTCGTTATCGTTACAGTTCCCGGCTGTGGGTTGTCTTCGGCCTGTTGCTTCTGCTGGTGCAGGTACCAGGCTACATCCAGCATTACCAAAACATCTTTTTCGCGAAACGGCTTTACCAAAAAACCATAAGGCCGCGTTGCTTTAGCAGCATCCAGTATCTGCCGGTTAGAGTTTGCAGACAGGTAAACAAAAGGAATTCCTTTCTCCCTCAGCGTACCCGCCAAATCTATGCCGGTAAGATTTCCCTGCAACATGATATCCAGGAGCACCATGTGCGGACCTTCTGCTGCTATAATCTCAAGCGCTATGGGTACGGAACGGGCAATGGAGCATACGTCATAGCCCGCCTTTTCAAGAATTCGCTGTAGGTTATTGGCAGCAATAAATTCATCTTCTACAATCAGTAGCTTTGTTTTCACGTGTATACAACGTTTTTTTTGATTGCTTCTTTGAATAATCTAACGTTAAAGAGGAAGATAAAGAGCAATATAGTAGTTCTGCTATACCCCGCATCTTCCAGCCGCACTTATGCATACATTTTTTTCTCCATTATATTTACCTGGTCTATATTATTATGAAAAAGATCAACGTTAAATACAATCGTTATGGTTGTTCCGTTATCATTGCTGAAGGCTAGATCTGCATTGATATCTGCACTCAGACCACTGATCAGCTTTAGACCGAGTGACTCAGAAGACGTATGCAGCAAGGCATTATCAAACCCAATACCGTTATCGGCAATCTCAAGCACTACCCGCCCGCTGGTTTCTTTCATGCTTACTTTAATAACCCCCCTTTGGTTTCCGGGAAAAGCATATTTGATAGCGTTGGTAAGGGCTTCATTAATGATGAGCGCAATGGGTATGGCCTGAGATACCCCCAGATGAATGGAATCAATGGCCATGGCAAACTGGATCCGGTTGTCTGTATCAAAACTTTCCTTGAGGTAATAGATAAACTCAGGCAGGTACACTGCCATATTAATGGTTTTTACGTCTTCCGACTGATACAGCTTTTGATGAATCAACGACATGGCATAAATACGGTGCTGGCTGTTTTCTATTGCCTTTAACGCATCGTTCTCCAGGTAGGCGGCCTGAGATTCCAACAAACAAATAACAGTATGCAGGTTATTCTTTACCCGGTGATGAACCTCTTTCAGCAGCCATTCCTTCTCTCTCAGCAAACTGCCCAGTTGCTCATTTCTCTTGGTAACAAGAATATTTGCCTTCTTCTTTTCCTTGTATTGGTTGTACAATATGGCTGCCAGTGCCAGCAGAATAATGGTAGCAATTAATGTAGCGTTTCTAATGGCCATGGCTTTATCCAGATTTGCCTGGCGCAGTAGATCAGCCTGTTTTAAAACAGTGATCTCCTGTCCCTTTAGCCGGATATCGTTTTCCTTCTTCTCATATTCATATTCTACCTCCAGTTTTTTTATTTCCGCTGTTTTGGCGGCGTTGAAGATGGTATCCCTTATAAAATTGGCGCTTACAAGATTATGTACCGCAGACCGGTAATTTCCCTGCGCGGTATCAAGAGAAAACCAAAGATTGTAATTAGACGCAAGACCCAGCGCATCGTCTATCCGGGTAAGCACTTCTTTGTTTTTATTAAGATAGAGCAAGCCGTTGGTAAAATCCCTTACCGCAATAAAGTACTTGATGATGCCGGTATAATAAAACGTGAGCCGGTAAACATCCAGCGTAGGATCTTTTGTCTTGGCTATCAGTTTATCACAGTAAAACCTGGCAATATCATATCTTTTTAAAGCGCAGTACAAATTGAGGTACATGTTATAAATGTAGGCCCTGGTGTTCCACTTCTCGGCTTCCGGTAATTTGTATTTGCTTTCAATTGATTTAAAGAAATCAAGCGCCTCCCTGGGTTGCTTCAGTTCTACATATGCATCCACTACCTGTACGGCAAGGCCATAGACAGTTTCATTGTCTTTTTCCCTGGCTGCTATTTGCAATGCATTTTTAAAATGCGCTATGGCCGCATGTAAATCATTGAGCTTGTAAAAGGTGAGGCCCACATTGTTTTCTATTTGTGCCAACTGCGGGCCATAGTCGTCATTGTTATTAGAAATTTTTAGCGCCAGCAGCTGGTAGCCGAGCGCCTCTTTATATGCACCGCGCGCATAGTTTAACTGACCAAATAGATCATACACGCCTTCTAGCCGTTTGTAATGCGTGATCTTGTAATACTCCAAAGACTTGCGTATCTCCCTGAATGCCTTGGCATACTGGTTAATCAGGTGATCCAGATCTGCCAGCACTTTATAGCTGTTGCCCAGGTCGTTGTAAGACTTAGATTTTTCAAAGGCAGTAATGGCGGTATCAATATAGGCAATACGCTGGTTTACGGTGGCCAGCTTAAAGTCGTAATCATAATAATTAGACAATTCATAATAAGACTGGCCGAGCAGGTGGTATTCAGCCGCTTTTTTTAAGTGTTCAATGGCGGCAAGAATGAACTTTTTGCCTTCCTCTCTTTTTCCGGTAGTGCGCAGGTAATAAGATTTTGTCAGTAAGATTTGCCCGTACCCGGCTGGTGAAGCGGCCTTCCTGTTCAACTCCTCCGCTTGTGCAAGCAGGCGCCTGGCAGAATCAAGGTTGGAACTATGATCATAAATGGGGATAATATAATACTGCGCAAGCTTTAACAACAGGCTGATCCTTGCCGAATCAGTGGCGGCCTTTTTCAGTTCGGTCAAAAACCGGTTGCGATCTTCCAGGATAAGATCTTGTGTATACGCCCTGGCGGTTACAATAATAAATGATGCAATAATGAATAGCCGGCGCATTGGTTGGTTTTGCTTGGTCAGTCTGAATGGTAAAGGAAAAAAGGTGGAAAACGTTGCAGACTTCCCGGCTCAGGATGAGCAGAGACGCTCCTGGCACCCATTGTTGTTGGCGGTAACTGCGGCGGGGTGGTACGCTGGCCTGCATAAATAAGCAATAAGGCCTGGGCTTCCAAATTTTTGCAATGCAAAAAAGATAAATAATCTGCTGGCAAAAACGTTCTTTACATACTGCGGGCTTGTGAAAAAGACCATGCAGCGCAGAACGATATGATTTGTTGTGCTGTTCACCTGTTGGATGTATTGGTTAAAGTGTGGCCTGCAATTTCAGGCGTACAAAGGGTATGAATTGTTGCTAAGAAAGAAATTTTTGGCAAGATGGCAAACCTCACAAAAAAAGCAAATAACCAGCAGTAAGTAATTTAGGCCATTTTTTTCTTATTGCCTAAATTAACAGCGTCCTCATTCATGCACGCGCAATTGCTGGATCATTGCATCATTGAAAGCATCACCATATGCACCATAGGCATTTACAAGCACACCGCTAATACCTGCATCTTTTGAACGGATGGCATACACGATGCTTGAATCTCCTGGGTTGGTATCTGCTTCAAACCGGTGATGCTCTACAATTTCAAATTGAGAAGGAGACAATGACAGTTCAATTGCATGGCAGTATATGCCCTCAGCATGCAGGTTGAAATCATAAATGAAACCCCTTTTGTTTAATTCTTGGAGCGCTTCCAATAAATTTTCATAAACATACATATTGCTAAAATTTTCTTACCAGTATAACACCGCAAATGATAATTACTATACCAGCCAACCGCCAGATATTAAAACTGTGTTGCTCTGCCACCAATACCTTGAAATGATCCAATGCCACGGCCACTATCATCTGGCCCGCCACAACCAGGCTAAAAGTAAGCGCCATACCAATTCTTGGCACCGCCATCATGGTGGCGGTAATAAAGATGGCACCGGTTAATCCGCCCCCCAGCCAGGAAGAAAGACCGGCAGATTTAGCGCCCGCCCATGTAACGGTCTCCTTTGTAAACAACAGGTAGATGGCCACCGCCGCGGCACCTACCAAAAAAGAAAAGAGCGATGCATATACAGGGCTCCCAATTGATTTTCCAAGGCGGGTATTCAATCCGGCTTGTATGGGCAACAAGGCACCGCATACAAAAACAATTATTAACCAGGCTAATTTCATACATCCTATTTTATTGTTACTGATAACTGCTTTGCATAACCATGCGCCAGCGGCTGATGAATCTTTTTTTCGTCTCTAAAAATGCCTATTAATAAATTTATGCCCTTGGTTGTGCCATCCAGCTTATTTGACTATTTGATTCATTCAACGCCAGCCACACCGCGTTGAATTAAACGAGTAAGAATATTGAACGCAAAGGAGAATAAACACAAGCAGCAGCAGGTGAATTTTGATACATAAACCAGCGGCTATGTTTACATATAAAATTCACCCGGCAACCACACGTACTTCTTCTTCATTACAGCAGAATGGCCATGAGGAACCAGCATTTATTATCTCCGAACTTGATACCGATGCAGGCAACTGCCTGCCGGCCTCTCTCACCCAAAAAAATCAGCTGCCGCATACCATCCTTTGGATCGGCAGGGGGACCGGAGAATTGCTGATAGACCTGGAAACATATGCCCTCAGCCCCAATAGCTTTTTCTATCTTGAACCCGGGCAATTATACCGATTTAGTGCAGCGGCAAATGTGCAGGGGCATTGCATATCATTCTCAGGTTCCTTTCTTCAATCTTCCGAGATCTTCCTGCGTCTTTGCGGCAATACAGGCGCTGTTGGACGATACTTTTATGCCCGCGTTGAGGATGACAACCTGACCAACGAGTTGCAGCTGATAGTAGAGGAGATGAAAAACGAAGCGGGCAACAGCTGTCCGCTGAAAGTGGAAGTACTCCGTGGATTGCTGGGTGTGTTAATGGTACAGCTTGCAAGAAAAGGCCAGGCGGGCAATACAATGCCAAGGCTTCGCCCTGATGAGCAGATTGCAAAAAAATTTAAGGAACTGCTGTCCACTAAATGCCATGGCAGCAAAATGGTAAGTGAATATGCCAGCGAACTGGCCATCAGCGCCAACTACCTGAACCAGGTCATCAAACGCTGCACAGGTCATACGGCCAGTCAGCATATCAGGCAACATACTATCCTTGAAGCGCAAAAACGGGCGGTGCATTTTGGTACCAATATGAAAGAGATTGCCTACCATCTCGGCTTCGACGACCTGGCACATTTCAGCAAATTCTTTAAAAAGAATGCCGGCACCAGTTTCCGCAATTTCAGGAACAGTTCGCTTATCCATGGCAGGGTTGCTTAGCAGGTGATACAAACCGCCATCATTCATGCTGCTATGACCTCTTTATCATTACAGCCGATGGTAAGAATGAATGGCTGATTGCAAACTGCCGCTCTTTAACGTCATTAACAATAGTTACCTGTTGCCCCACTATGCCTAACAAATTGCCAGCACAAAGCAGTATACCGGCACAGCACCGGCCTTCATTTGAAATATATGCACTTTCCTCCATGGTAGTGCAGGAAAAGCCCGCACCCGCCATTGTTTGTAGGCTTGACTATTGTTTGATTTGGGTAAAGGAAGGAACGGCCACGCTATTCATTGATTCGCAACCATGGCTGGCGGCAACGGGTGCACTGTTTTGCATTCGTCCGGGCCATACTATTACCTGTACTGCTTCCCTGCCCGTGGTGGGGTACGTGATTGGCTTCTCTACTGAATTCCTGGATGTGCATGATAAAAAATCCACGGAGCTTATCAGGGAGTCTTTGTTCAATCATTTTCTTTTGACCCCTGTTGTATACCTGCATGACCATCATTCACCGTTCCTGCAACACCTGGCATTGAAGATGCTGCAGGAATTTGCCGGCCAGTCTGTTTACAAAACCGAACTGCTAAAAGGGCTTTTTAAACTTTTTATCATTTATACGGGCAGGTTGGTACAGGCGGCAAGCCCTCCACAGCATCCCTCAAAAAAAGTAGCACTGGTAAAGCAATTTTATGTACTGGTAGAAAAACACTTCGCCGCAAAAAAGATGGTCAGGGATTATGCCGACATGTTGCAGGTATCGGCCGGCTATTTAAACGAAGTTGTTCGTGAAGCTACCGGCTTTGCCGCCAGTTACCATATTCAACAGCAGGTCATTCGTGAAGCAAAAAGAAGAATATTTTTTGAAGGCTGCAGCATGAAAGAAATTGCTTTTTCACTTGGCTTTACAGACCAGGCGCATTTCAGTAAATATTTTAGGAACATTACCGGCAAGAATTTTACTGATTTTAAAAATGATCCTATTGCCTGACAGCTTCAATGGCAAGAACAATTTTTTGCGCATCGTTTTCCATCAATACAATTTGCTCATAGCTGCTGCCGGCCAGTTGTTGGTTCAGGGTATTGATTATACCGGTAGACTGCCCCAGGTACTTACCCTGGCCATCGGCTACAAATGAATTGATGGGATAATAAGATGCACCGGCTGTTGCCGACCCCCTCACTAACGCCAACGTGTAACCGGCGTTGGGACGTAGGCCATTAAATGACTGCTCTACAAGATCTGCCAGTCCAACCGTTCTTACCACCAGCCTGCCATGTACATTGCCAGTTCCGCCGGTAGCCACCATGTTCAATACCTGGGTAGCGGTACTGTCGTGCAAAGCCGTTAATCCCTCCGTGCTTTTGGCCGCATCGGTTACTGCATTGTCTGCATACACCAGCGCCTGCGGACTCTGGCCTACCTGTATGGTATGCGTTACGGTGCGGGTTTGCATATCTATCCGCTGTACCTGGTCTCCATACTCCAATCCAATATATACCTGGCGGCCGTCCGCCGAAGCCCAGATACCATGTGGCAGGGCGCCAACGGGCAAACTGTCTGTTGGCAGAAATTGCCTGCCGGGGTCATACATGCGTACTTTGTTTTCACCCCCAACCGTCACCATCATTACTATCTTGTTTTGAAATTGTACAAAGCTTACATGATTGGTAATGGCACCGGTCTGTATTACTTTTTCAATGGTAGCCGTAGAAGTATTAACAACGGTTACCTTGCCAACATCTTTGTGGGTGAAGGCAATCCATTTTCCATCGGGGCTTGTAAAAATATTAGGAGAAAAGGGACTGGTAACCGGGATGCTTTTCATTATCTGCAAGGTTCTTGTATCTACAATGTCAAGTACGGGTGTAAAGCTTGAGCAAACGTAGGCCTGTTTTCCATCCTTTGTAAATGCTACCATGCCCGGCCCATCAGACACGGGCAATCTCTTTATCTCCTTCATGCTGGCCACATCAATGATGCTGATATATGCTTCACCGCGTACAGACACCCAAAGCTCCTTTTCATCTGGCGTAAAGACTGGCTCATGCGGTGACCTCCCAATATAAACTGTCTTAAGGATACGGTTATTTTCAGTTGAAATAAGCGTAACCGAGTTAGAGCCAATAGATACCACCGCCAATAATTTTCTTTTGGGCGAATACCTAAGTCCATGCACCAGTGCCTGGCCACGGTACAACGGGTTTAATACATCGGGATACGACTTACCCAATTTGATCTCTCCCAACAATGTATTGGTGGAGGGGTCAATCACCGATACCGAATTAGATACCTGGTTGGCCGTGTACACCCTGTCGTGGCTATACATACTTTGCCCTTTTGACAGCAATACAAAGGCCAGCAGGCCACCAGTTAGGATAAGTCTCATCATGGTAAATGACTTAAATAAAATAACATTTGTTCAATTTCAATAGACTGAGCGGCTATCAGGCTGCTGGCAAATGAACCGGCCACAGCACTGGTGCCGTTTTGAATCAATGCCCTTGCCATATCTATGGCCGCCTGGTGGTGTGGGACCATGATACGCGCAAAAGCTTCATCCACTTGCCCCGACAACTTACCGGCAGGCAGGCTTTGCATCATTACCTCCATGCTATTGACCAAATTTTTTTCGAAAGCAGGGGTTGACAGATTGCTGAGGTCTTCCTTTTGCAGCCATATTTTCATTTCTTCTATTTCTACCTGTTGCTCCGCAAGAATACTTTTAGCCAACTGACGCATGGCAAAGTTTTTACCGTGACCAATCTCATAGGTGGCCATGGTCAAGGCTGCCTGGTGATGCGGTATCATGGAGGCAAAGAAGGTTTGCGTGGCAGACTTTGTTACCGGCACTGCGGCCATCTTCACCATCATGGTGTCCATCATCTGCAGAAATACATTGCCTTCCGCAACAGCAGATGCATTGGAATGAACATGTTGCGCCGAAAGGTTGCATGCCAGCAAGACGAAGGTTATGATTGACAGCCATTTTCTAAATACCATAGCGCTGTGTTTTTTTTGGAGCTTAATGACCGGATAAAGTAAATAGCCAGTAAATGATGCAAGCTAACCAAGCGCAAGTTTTACCAATTTATCGAGGTGCAGCACAGCATCCGGCGCGTGCGGAATGCCATATCTTTTCTCAAGATAGTTGCCATCATTATAGGCCAGCCACACTTTCTTGTCTTCATCCTGCCATGCCATCAATTTTAGTGGAAGGTCAAGCGCAATCAATGGATGAGCAGCCATCAGCGGCCCGCCGGCTGCGGGGTTGCCAAACATAAGCAGTTCCAGCGGAAAGAGATGGCCACCCTTGCTGGCTACTTCGGCCTGTTGGTTGATCCTGGCATAAATGGTAGCCCCCTGCTCACGAATAAAGCGCTCCAATTTGTCCATCGTTTCTTTCACCCCTGTTGTCATTTCAACAACAATGATTCCTGCATTATTCATAGCGCTTGCTTTACTGGTTATAAGGCCGGGATAAATACAACATGCCATCAGCTGGTTTATAAACAAACGCCTTGGCATGCCGGTTTTGTTAGCTACGCTCATTATTGATAGTTGTTCGGCCATACCTGTACAGCACATCTTTTTCAGCCACCTTGCCGCTGACCAAAGATTGCACAAAAGACTGCGCTTTCTCCTTTGTAATATTTTTAAACCAGAGGCCCGAAGGTTGCGCAATCACCACCGGACCGTCTTTACAGCGCCCATTGCAAAGAGTCTTGGTGGTATGAATGTTTGCTGCTACGCCTTCTTCTGTCAGTGCAGTTCTTATGGCGGCCGTGCTTTCCTACGCGCCCAGCAGTTTGCAGCTTCCACCATTGCATAGAAACAGGTGTGTTTTGATGCTGGTAAGATCTTTAATTGCCATGGATAACCGTTTTTGATTTTTTCTGATTGCTATACAAAATGACACCATAGAACAGGATGATGCCTATAAAAAAAACCAGTCCTGCAATACTCAGCATAGATTCTTCCAGCGCTATGGAAGGCAACAGGTGCACCATCACTTTATAGCCACCTACTATCAAGGAGAGATAAACAATTATCCATCCAAGTGTTTTCCTGTATTGCAGTCCATTCTTACTACCATTGGGTTGTTGCATCAGTTTATACAAAATTCTGCTGTCTAAAGTATCTGTAGCAATCATACCGGCGGAAAATGAACAGCCTAATATCAATGCATTAAGCGTGCTCAGCTGGCTGGTGGCGGTATAGGCCCAGGCCGCCGCCTGTGTATTGGTATCAAATACCATTGCAAACATCATCCCCATTAGTACAATGGCCAGGGGGTGAGAACTGTTTTTCAATCTTG
>DATJGC010000610.1:0-2321 GCA_035495345.1 Chitinophagaceae bacterium
TTGTCTGTTCAACAATTAATCATTGCGCTGTTACATCACACATAAGGCAGCGGCTGAAAATTAGCCTCTACATTGATGTATTCTTTTACCAGGTGACCGGCTTCATAAAAAACGATTACTGATTTTTTACCGGCGTCTGTCATTGTTTTTAACTGCAGCAGACGGCGTATGCAATTGCTGCGGTCTGCCCATGCAAAACGCTGCTCCACTTTTTCATACGCATCACGCGATCCTATAATTTCGCCGGAAGAAAGAATATGCATGGTGCCCACGGGCATGGTGCTGAGAGAGACGGGTTGTAGGGTGGCGGGGGTCATAAGTTTCTATTTATAATTGAATATAGGTTAAGCCCAGATGCCGGCCTGAAACTCTTATCCACAATTTACATTAGTGAGTCGGGATAAACAGTTACCAACAGGCTAGCCGTTTGCCAGTCAGGCAACTGCGATAAAATTGGCAATGGATTAAAAACATATTAAAGAAATTTTATCAACCTGTTTCCGCGCATCGGCCACCGGCAACAAGCGATTTTTGTGAATATAACGTTGATGGGTATGCGCAGTAAGCAACTGAAGCCGGCCTCCTTTTTTGCTGCCCGCTGGTTTACGATCGGATAAAATATTCCTGCGGCGATACCTTTTTTACCTCTGCCGTATAAGACATACCCGGCTGCAGGGCCGCCTTGCTGGCCATTTGTTTTTTTATGGCAATGGAGATAACGGTTCCCTCATCTGCCTTTGCAAGGTTGGGATAGCCACCAATATCTTCCGATTTTTCCAGCTGCAGGCTGAGTTGCCAGTAACCGGGGCGGGCAGGATGTTCATCCACTCCCACAATATTGCCCGATACTGCTGCGTAATTTTCTATAATTGCTACCATCTTCTTTTTATTTAGCGGTTCCATAATACAACCATTTAGCAATGGCTTCTGCAATGGGCTGACCGGTAGCGTGCTGGTAATAGCTATACCCCGGTGACGGATTTACTTCAAAACAATAGTAATCATTGTTGCTGGCCAGGAAGAGATCTATACCGCACAAAGGTAACTGTAAACGCATTGACAGATCAAAGCATTGCTGCATGATCCTTTTTGGCAGGGTAAACGCGCTGAGCGTGGCCGTTTGATCTTCCCGCCCTGCATACCGGTAATCTGTAACGCCAGATTCTATCTTAGATGCAAACAATACATCGCCTACCACATGTACGCGTATATTGGTACCCGTTAGCTTTTGCTGAAACTGCGTGGGTAAATACTGTATCCTCGGCAGCGATGGTTCTGCCGCCGGCCCCCACTCTTTTACAATGGATCTTACAGAGCTGATGGATTTATAAATAACCCCCTGCTGCCGCTCCCTGAATGCCTTAAAGGCAGCAGGGTCAGAAGTGATACAGGTGGGCGGCAATTTTAAACCGGTTTCGCTGATAAGTTGCGCCTGGTAAGGTTTAGACATATTGCTGGCCATGGCCCAGGGTGCATTCAATATCCGCACTGCGGTAATATCCATCCAATGCAATAGCTGCTGGTGCAGCATACCTGATTTCTGTACATTTTCTGCGCCTATATAGCGTAACGACTGCGGATCTGCATGCGGCATGCTCAGGTAATCCATGGTGCGGTAATAGATACCCGTAAACTCCTCCATTGCATAATCATTGCCGTTCACCTGCAGGATAGCAGACAAACGATTTGCCCTAAAGCCAATTGCCAGGTTGGCAAGATGCATCGACCGCTGATCAAGCACCATGTAAGGAATGTCCAGCGCTTCGGCCGCCTGTATGGCCAGTCGTAAGGGAGACTCTGATGGTATGCCCGTAAAAAGAATCATTGGTCCTTGTTTTTTTCATGGGTGATCAAATTACAAAACGCCTCCACTGCTGGTGCACTAAGCACAGCCGGTACGGGGTTGGCCGCATAAAAAAAATAACGCTCCTTCACCAGGGCCAGTGTAAGTTCATAGACGGTTCTGCCAATACGCGCAGAGAAGTCTTTAATAGACCGGGCCAGTGGCTTACTGCTGGTGATGCGGCCAAAGATCTCGCCACCCACCACTTCCATTCTTTCAAGACTGCTGAAGGGCTGGCTATACAATACGGGTTTGTTTTGCCATACCAGCGAAGGCGATTGTTTGTGCCATAATACCTTGCTTTTTTTAACAGGCTCCATGGGTGCCAGGCCACCTGCCTGGTGCCAGCGCGGTGAAGAAGTAAATTCATTGTCGAGCACCTTCATGCCGGCTTCCGCCGCCATCAACGAATAATACAGCGGATTATAGGATGCGCTGATGTTCCTGGTAGGCATGCCGTCGATCACTTTGTTGCGTA
>DATJGC010000611.1:0-4423 GCA_035495345.1 Chitinophagaceae bacterium
CCACCAGACCGCCTGCCAGCCAGGCCGCAAAAAAAACCGCAGTTGAAGGCACGGCCTTGGCTACATTCAGGGGCGCCCTGAAAATACCCATTCCTATAACAAGACTTACCACTATCATGGTAAAATCGAAGAGCGTTAGCCTGGCAGTTTTGGTCATGCAATGAAGATAATGAATAATACGTTTTAGCTTTGTATAGTAATTACCTGCATATAATGAGAAAATTCATCCGCCTTTTTACTGTTTTTTTGATTGTACAACAGCCGCTGCTTGCACAAGACCAGCCTGCCCAGGATACCGTGAAAACGCTGAACGAGGTGGTGATCTCAGCCTTCGAACAAAAAAGAGATATTGCCAACGGCACTATTGTAAAGCTGATAGATAATTCCAATGCAGACAGGTATAACAAGACTTCGCTGGTGAACAGCTTTAACAGCATTGCCGGCGTAAGAATGGAGGAGCGCTCGCCGGGCAGCTACCGTATTAATATCCGGGGCAGTTCTCTTCGGTCACCCTTTGGCGTGAGAAATGTAAAGGTATACTGGAATGATATACCGGTGACAGACCCCGGCGGCAACACCTATATCAACCAGTTTTCAGTAAATAATTTTGCTTCCATAGAAATTTTTAAAGGCCCTGCAGGCAGTCTGTACGGCGCCGGCACCGGTGGCTTGCTGCTGATGCATTCTATGGGCAATACCTGGAAACCCGGCGTGCAGCTTGAATATGTTGGTGGCAGTTATGGCCTGAATAATGTTTTAACAACAGCAAGTTTTGGCAAAGACGAGAACCGCCACCAGCTTACCTATGCGCACAATGAGAGCGATGGTTACCGCAACCATAGCCGTACTAAAAAAGACAATGCCAGCTTTGTATCACAAATTAAATTATCGGGCAAAGAACAAATTACGGCCAGCGTTCTTTACAGCAGCCAGTTGTATGAAACACCCGGCGGACTCACACTGTCAGAATACAATAACAACCCAAGGCAGGCAAGACCGGCCGCCGGCGGACAACCCAGTGCCGACCAGGCCAGGGCAACCATCTACCAGAAGAATTTTATGGCCGGCATCAGTCATGCCTATTACTTCACCCCTGCTTTTAAAAATACTACCACGCTCTACGGCATGTTTGCACAGGTGCAAAACCCCACCTTCAGAAATTATGAGCGTAGAAATGAACCCAGCCTTGGTGGCCGTACGTCTTTTGTGTATGAAAAGCAATTGCATGAAACCCGTATTCAGCTGGTGGGCGGTGCAGAAGTACAGCAGGGATTTTTTAATACGCAGGTATCAAAAAACAAAAACGGCCAGCCAGATACCCTGCAAACCAATGACGATATTTATTACAGCACCTACAGCATTTTTGCGCAGGCCGATATAAGTTTTAAGGACAGTTGGGTGCTCACCGCCGGTGCCAGCATCAACAAATCTACGGTACGTTTTACGCGGCTTAGCAGCTATCCTACCAACCAGCAATCGCGCAGCTATAAGAGCGAACTATCGCCGCGGCTTGCGCTGCTTAAAAAATTGGGCAGCCGGGTGGCGCTTTTTGGGAGCGTGTCAAAAGGTTTCTCGCCCCCCAGCGTGGCGGAATTGCTGCCTTCTACCGGCGTTATCAGCACCTTCCTGGAAGCAGAAGAAGGCGTAAATTATGAGGCGGGCGGACGTGTGACCTTACTGAACGGGCGCCTGCGACTGGAAGCCACCGGCTTTTATTTTAAACTCAACAATGCACTGGTTACCCGCAAAGACAGCAGCAATGCAGACTATTATGTAAATGCGGGTAATACAAAACAACAAGGTTTGGAATTCAGCGCAGATTATACAAGGCTGTTCAGCAATCGTTTTATCAGTTACATTGTTATACGCCCATCATATACCGTTAATGATTTTACTTATGGCAGTTTTATAAAAGGCAATACCAATTATGCCGGCAAGTATCTGCCCAGTGTGCCCAAACATATTTTCTCTGTACTGGCAGATATACAAACCGCTATGGGCCTGTACCTGAATACTTCTTATTACACTGCTTCACGCATTTATCTTGATGATGCCAATACTGCCGCGACAGGTGCCTATCACCTGCTGGCCGGCCGGGTGGGCTTTAAGATGCCTGTAAAAAAACTTACACTCAATCTTTATGTCGGCGCAGACAACCTGCTCAATGAGAACTATAGCCTGGGCAATGATATCAATGCTGCGGGTGGACGGTACTATAATGCTGCCCCTGCAAGAAATTATTATGCGGGGCTGGCGCTGCAGTGGGTTAAGAAAGGCTAAGAGAGGCTAAGAGATACAAAGAGAAAAAGAGGTTAAGAGAGGCTAAGAGATTAAAAGAGAGAAAGAGGCTAAGAGGTGAAAGGAGGCTAAGAGGATAAAAGAGAAAAAGAGGCTAAGAGGTGAAAGGAGGCTAAGAGGTTAAAAGAGGAAAAGAGTGTAGCAGTGGTTTAGCGCAGAGGGCGCTGGGCTCACGGAGGCTAAGAGGTGAAAAGAGGCTAAGAGATTAAAAGAGAGAAAGAGATGGAAGGAGGTTGGGGAAAGAAAAGAGAGAGGGAGATGGGGAGGTGGTGGGTAGTTGGTAAGCGTGTTTTTTAGTTTTCGTGTTCATATGCTTCGGACTTATTACATTTGCCGCGGTGTTGGTTTCCTGGTATCCTACCAGGAATTAAAAGGGAATCCCGTTAGAATCGGGAGCTATCCCCGTAGCTGTAAGATATTGCGTGTAACGCAAAGCTGTTAGTACACTTCAAACCACTGTTCTCTTATGAATGGGAAGGTACGCTAACAGTGATATCAAGCCAGAAGACCTGCCTGCATCATTAACAATTATTCAGCTTTCGGGTGAAAGGCATGAAGATTCAAGGATGCGGGTCATTCTTTTATTTTCTTTCTTTTTTTATTTTCCGGAAGCAGTCATCAAAAAACGATTTTCTCATGAAGAAAAAATTTTTTGTTGTGGCTGCTACATGTATCAGCAGTTCCATCATTGCACAACAAACACAAGACAGCAGTAAAACAAAACAATTGGATGAGGTGGTAGTTACCGCCAACAAGTATCCGCAAAAACTGAGCAGCACGGGTAAAGTGCTAACGGTTATCAACCGAGATCAGTTGGAGAAAAATACCGGTCGCACCCTGGCGCAGGTACTCAATGAGCAGGCCGGCCTGGTAGTGAACGGGGCACAGGGCCCCTTGGGCACCAACCTGCTGGTATATATGCGGGGTGCAGGCACCGCCAACACGCTGATACTGATAGATGGCGTTCCGGCCAATGATGCTTCCGGTATAACGGCAGAGTTTGACATCAACCATCTATCCATCGACCAGGTAGAGAGAATAGAGATACTCAAAGGCGCACAATCTGTGCTCTATGGATCTGATGCGGTGGCGGGTGTTATCAATATCATTACCCGCAAGCAAACAGGCAATAAACCCCTGGCAGGCAATGCTACAGTGGCGGGTGGCAGCTATGGAAGTTTTAAAGGCTCCGCCGGTATTGGCGGCAAGCATAACAAATTTGATTACAAAGCACAATATAGTTACCTCCGTTCTGATGGCTTTTCTGCGGCCTTTGACCCCACCGGTACCAGTAAATATGATAATGATGGTTACCGCCAGCACCTGGTTGCTATGAATGTGGGCATGCAGGCCACCGACCACTGGCAATTGCGCGCAGCGGGCCAGTATGGAGAATATAAAGCGGATATTGATGACGGCGGACTTGCAGATGATAAAAACAATACCATTAAAAATAAGAACCTTCAGCTGACGCTGAGTTCTGTTAACCAGTTTAGTGCCGGCAGTTTGCATGTAAACCTGAACCTTAACAATACCAACAGGGAGCTGGATGACGCCATCAATACGCCGGTAGGGCCTAACGACTACGACCCATTTCATGGTGAATACAAGGGTAAGTCAGTGTTTGCTGAAGCATACAGCAACCTCTCACTGCAAAAGCATATTGGTATGCTGCTGGGGGTAGACTATCGCGGTCAAAAAGCCAGTATTGAAACCACGTATGGAAAGCTTGGTGAGGATAGCTTAACCGCTCACCAGGAAAGCGGCTATGCATCTTTCTTTGTAAAAGATCTCAACGGCTTTAATGCAGAGCTGGGTGCACGTTACACGCATCACTCTGTATTTGGATCGGCATTTACCTATTCTTTCAATCCGTCTTACACCATTGCTGAGCAGGTAAAGTTTTTTGCCAATATTGCTTCCGGGTTTCGTGCGCCTTCATTGTACCACCTGGCGTCAGAATATGGCAATGCCCGTTTGCAGCCGGAGAAATCTACTTCTTACGAAGGCGGAGTACAATATTTCAATAAGGGCAATACGGTAAATATAAGGGTCAATTATTTTAACCGTATCATTCGAGATGTCATCATCTTCCGATCACTGTCTGCACCGCCTTATGCACAGT
>DATJGC010000612.1:0-2962 GCA_035495345.1 Chitinophagaceae bacterium
TAAATACCCTGATGCCATCAATGCCTACACGGAAGTACTGAAGGCCGCGCCCGATGATGCAGTAGCCAACGAAAACCTCGCGAGCCTGTATTTCTGGACGCGCCGCTGGAATGATGCCATTACCGCCTCCAAGAAATTGCAGCAATTAAAAATTGGCAAGAACACAGACTATATCATCGGTAAAAGCTACGCAGAACTGGAAGACTATGGCCAGTCGTTCACCTACCTGCAGGCGGCGGCAAAACAGGATACCAGCAACGCCGATATTCCCTATACCATTGCCAGGGGTTATGTAGAAATGAGCAATTACCGCAGTGCCGCACCTTATTTTGTAAGGGCAATACAACTAGACAGCACCAGGCCCAACTGGGTGTATGAATGCGCGCTGAATTACGCAGCCATACCAGATGATAAAACCGCCATTAAGTATTACCTGCTTGCCGCAGACCGCGGTTATAAAACAGACAATGATTATATAGAGAATCTTTCTATCTCTTATGAGGGCACCGGCCAGCTCGACAAATGTATTGAGCTGCTGAAAAAGGTACTGGAAAAAAAACCTGCCGATCTTTCGCTGCTCAACGGCATTGCACAACTATATTACAAAACAGGTAAGTACCAGGATGCTATTGACAACTGGGACAAGATTCTTGGCTACGATAAGAAAAATGCCAAGGCCCTGTACATGATTGGATTGAGCTACCAGAAGAAAGGCGACAAAGAAAAGGGCATGCAGCTTTGCGACCAGGCTATTAAGATGGATCCCAGTCTTGCCAGCCTCAAGGAGAAGAAGGGTAATATGGGCCTGTAAGCATCCTTTGCGGAAATTAGCCACTTCCTTCACAACATCGCTATTAACCACTGCCAGCACATCTATATCAGATAGATCTGCTGGCAGTGTTGTTTCAAATGCTATCATGCGCAGTAAATGATTATTATAAAGTGTGGTTGCAGGCACGCCACTTTTTGTGACGCGCTGTTGGTTAGCAGAACAATAAATAGCGTTATCACTCGAGTTGCCAAGATTGTCACAAAACATCTCGCGAAGCAAACAATACCAAAAAGAAGTTAGGTTTAATTTGACGTGTACGTCACAGTTATCCACATTATTAATACTGATTTCTTAGTCAATGCGTAGGCGTTGAAAGTTGAAACCTTTATTACTCTAGTCAAAAAAATGTTGATAACTACGCTTTGACTGGAAAATTTCTAATAAAGATGCTTTAAGTCTACAAAAGCTGTGGAATTATAGGGTCAAAATGCCCACGGCATAAAAACTTTTATAAGAATTAATAAAAAAAATCAAAAACTGGCCGTTGTGGTATCATTCTTGGTTAGTAGCAAATATTACCTAATTAAAATTTATGAAATCATGAAAAAATTACTAATTATCGGTAGCGCGTTGGTTGCGTTTTCTGCAGTTAACCTGATGGCAAATAACAGTGATGGATACTCGAAAACGAGCGACGTAGCAGTAACCGATACAGTTCCTAAGAAGGATTCTACTAAGAAGAAAGACAGCAGCTACGCATTGGCGCAGTTAAATGATAACAACGCTTTTGTAGCCAGTCTTGACACTGTTCCTAAGAAGGACAGCACCAAGAAAGACAGCATCGCATTTGCGAAGTTGGATAACAATGTAAGTTTTGTAGCGAGCCTTGATACGGTTCCAAAGAAAGACACAACCACCAAGAGAGATTCTTTATTCCTTGCCATGCGCTAATTGGATTTCTTTTTTCAGATTTAAACATATAACCTGATAGGGCGCTGTTACCTGTAAAAAGGTAAACGCCATGGAAGGTGATCTTTCTTACGCCCCGGGTAATAGAACATGTATTGTTTTATTGTCCGGGGTTTTTTGTTGTACTATCTTCTACAAGGAGCGTTGCAGTTGCTATAATGCCTGCCGGATTTACCGGTTGCTAAAGGTAATTACCCAGGATTCGGTTATTTTTGCAGCATCTTAACCAAAAGCTGAATTGAGTGGTACAACAAAAGACTGCCTCTATACTTTCCTCCCGCAACCGCTGCCTGCTTTTTATAGCCATCTTTTTTTTCATGCAATTTGTACTGGCAGCACAATTATCGGCACAAACCAGGTACACCATCAGCGGCTATGTAAAAGATTCACTTACAGGTGAAACACTGATTGTCGCCACTCTGCAGGCTGGTAATAAAGGCAAGGGCGTCAACAGCAATGCTTATGGTTTTTATTCTATTACACTCGAAGAAGGAAATTATGAGATCAGTTGCAGTTTTGTTGGTTACCAGCCAAGGCGTGCCAGCATTCAGCTTAACAGCAACCAGACCTTTACGTTTTTGTTGCCACCGCGTGCCACCGCCAGTGAAGAAGTGGTGGTTTATGGTAAGCGGCGGGATGAAAATGTAAAGAACGCGCAAATGGGCCGTTTCGATTTATCCGTGAACCGTGTAAAGGCCCTTCCTGTATTGCTGGGCGAAGTAGACCTGTTAAAGACGCTTCAGTTATTACCCGGCATCCGCAATGCCGGAGAAGGCAATACCGGCCTGTATGTACGTGGTGGCGGTCCAGACCAGAACCTGATTATACTGGATGATGCCGTAGTGTATAATACCGGCCATCTTTTTGGCTTTTTCTCCATCTTCAATTCAGACGCCATAAAAAATGTTACGCTTATTAAGGGTGGCATGCCCGCGCAATACGGTGGCAGGCTCTCTTCGGTGCTGGATGTTGCCATGAAAGACGGCAACGCCAATAAATTGCAGGTAGATGGCGGCATTGGATTGATTGCTTCACGCCTTTCTATCCAGGGGCCCATCAAAAAAGAAAAAGCCTCCTTTATCGTTTCCGCCCGCAGAACGTATATAGATGTGCTGGTAAAACCCTTCATCCCCTCCAGCAGTGAATTCTCCGGCTCAGGCTATTATTTTTATGATCTTAATACCAAGGTTAATTACAAGGTATCAGAGAAAGACCGGCTGT
>DATJGC010000613.1:0-2984 GCA_035495345.1 Chitinophagaceae bacterium
CCTGCACAGCCACCTGTCCTATCCGCAGTTCAAGGTTAAAGTTTTCCCTGGTGCGTTGCTGGTAAGCCGCCAGTGCCGGCATCACCAATTTCATTAAGGAGGATGGAACGATAAAACTGGCACCATCTCCCCCAAAGAAAATTGGCACGGCCAGTGACAGCTTAAAAGCAATGTTCAATACTGTAACGATGCTGCCCGTGGCCACCAGGTTTACATTTTCATGCAAACCCGTTTGCACCGCCGAGGTTGATTTTTTTATATCGGTGAGGATTACATGCCAGCTTTCAGGCACCGCCGCAAAAAGATCCTCCCGTAGCAACAGCTGCGGCAGGGGAAGCCGGCTTACCGGTAATTGCGTATAAAATGATTCTCGGTTATCCTGCATACAAGTTTGCATTGAGCTGGCGCACCCAGCATAAAGATACTATTGCGCTATATAATCTGTTCCGGCAATTACCTTGTAAAACAGTTGAGCAAACGCACTAACCAGCAAGCGATTCACTGACCAGTTTGCCCAAGGTTCGCAGGCTGCGCTCTGCGGCTGCCGTCCATTCCAGTCCATAGCTGAGCCTTAAACAATGGCCAAATTGTTTTTTAAGTGTGAACATGGTACCGGGGGAAAAAGTAATTTTTTTCTGCGCAGCTTCATTGTACAGGGCGATGCTGTCTATTTTTTTCGGCAACTCCATCCATAATGATAAACCGCCCTGCGGCCGGCTGATTTTTGTGCCCTCCGGGAAAGACTCGCTGATAACACGCACATACTGAAGATAATTGTTGTGCAGTGTTCTTCTTAGTTTTCTCAGGTGGGCTTCATAACGACCTGTCTCCAGGAAACTGCCAATGACCTGGTGCGTAATAGAAGTACTGCTAAGCGTATGGTATAGCTTTGTACGCAACACGGGTTGCAGGTACCTGCCGGGTGCAATCCACCCCACCCTATAAGCTGGCGCCAGTGTTTTTGAAAATGAACTGCACAATAGCACAATGCCACCTTCATCAAAAGACTTACAGCAAACCGGGCGGTGATCACCAAAATAGATATCGCCGTAAATATCATCTTCAATCAGCGGCACATTGTACTGCTCCAGCAAACGCACAGCTTCCTTCTTATGTTCATCTGGCATCAGGCTGCCAAAAGGATTGTTGAAATTGCTCACAAAAATGCAGGCGGCCAGCTTGCGTTGCTGCAATACTTTTTTTAACGCCTCCATGTCTACGCCGGTTTCCGGGCTGGCGGGTAGTTCCAGCACTTTTAGTCCAAGGCTGTGGGCCAATTGCAAAATACCATAGAAACAGGGGCTTTCCACCGCAATGGTATCGTTTCGTTTGGTGATGGCCATGAGGCAACAAGACACGGCTGCCATACAACCTGCCGTAGTAACAATATCATTGGCGGTGAGCTTTCCTTTCCAGCTAAACGACCAGCGGGCTACCTGGCTACGCAAAATTTCATTGCCCTGCAAAGATTCATACAGTGTACCACTGCCCGGCAATGTTCTCAGTGCCTGCACGGCAGCCTTGTTTAAACGCGGCACAGGCAAGAGCGCCGTTGCTGGGGTTCCGCGAGAAAACAGCGTCCAGCTTTTGTCTGCATCGCTATGAAAAGCACCTTCAAAAATATCACTGGCTTTTTGCACGGCCGATTTGCTGGCGGGCTGACTGCTGGCCGGCATGGCCAGCTTTCTTTTAAATGAATTGCTTACATAATAGCCTGATTGCGGTCTTGATTCTACAAGCGATCTTGCTTCCAGTTCATAATACGCGTATTGTGCTGTACTCATGCTAACACCATGCTGCCGGCAGATCATACGAATGGAGGGCAGCTTATCGCCTACCTTCAACACTCCTTTATTGATCTGTTCTTCCAGGCTGCGCGCAATGCGCAGGTAAAGCAATTCCTTGATGGTTTTTTTCCTGGCCATGTAAAACTGTATCGGTCAAATATACAAAAACTGTATCTGTACCGGTACCGGTTTTTGATACAATTTTGTGCCATGCAATTAAATGATACAAAAGCTCCACCCCTGACCATCACCAACAGTGTGGCCGCAGACGTAGATGCCATTTTTGATTTATACGCAGCGGCCAGCCGGCTGCAGGCCGCAAAAGGCGCTGTTGTATGGCCGGTCTTTGAACGCGCGCTGGTAGAAAATGAGCTTTTAGAACATCGCCAATGGAAAATGATAGCGCCAGATGGAAGTATTGCCTGCGTATGGGCCACTACTTTTTCTGACCCAATGATTTGGGAAGAAAAAAATGATGCACCTGCAGTGTATATCCACCGGATTGCGGTACAGCCTGGTTTCCGTGGGCAGCAGCTGGTGGCTGGCATTGTTGCCTGGGCGCGTGAATATGCTGCACTGCATAAAAAGAAATGGATACGACTGGATACCGTTGGTCAAAATGAGGGGTTGATACAACATTACACGCGTTGCGGCTTTCAATTTCTTGGGTTATATAGATTGAAGAATACAACCGGTCTGCCCGCCCACTACCAGAACGCCAGCGTTAGCCTTTTTGAATTACCGCTATAAATACTTTCAGATGAAAACATTTATCGTAGACTCCTTTACCAGCCAGCCATTTAAAGGCAATCCTGCTGGGGTTTGTTTTCCTGCGCAGGCCTTGCCCGAAGCACAGATGCAGTCCATTGCCATGGAGCTTGGCCTTTCAGAAACCGCCTTTGTATTGCCGGCCAAAGAAAGCGGCCATTATTCTATCCGTTATTTCTCACCCAAAAAAGAGATTCCATTGTGCGGCCATGCTACCCTGGCTTCGGCTAGTATTTTATTCAGGAATGCAGGCATACAGCGTATTCATTTTATCACTGTTGAAGGCGTTGACCTAACGGTAGAACGCAGGGATGATGCGGTAGCTATGTTTTTTCCGCTGTATGATACCTCGCCTGCTGAGGCACCTGCGCCATTGCTGGCGGCGCTGGGTATTACAACGGTCATGGATACACGCTGGAGCGAGAAAAA
>DATJGC010000614.1:0-9292 GCA_035495345.1 Chitinophagaceae bacterium
AGCCGTTTTGTCTACGGGCACATAACCAATCTTCTTAAAATAGGTGAGTCCTGCCTGCGCCTCATAATCGGTCCATACATCCCTGTCTGCATAGCGGAGGCTGGTATCATTGACTGGCGGATCCAGGGCATCATGCAGCACGGCCTTCAATGCAAGCGCTGTATCAAAGCCGCGGAAACCTTTGATGTAGGCATCTGCAATCACCTCATCTGCGTGCGTACCAATCATGATATTGGTTTCTGCCGGGTTGGGCCAAATGGGCAGCCGCCCGCCTTCTTTGTACATCTGGAGCAATGCATTAATCATTGGGTTTACCCGTTCTGGCTGGGTAAACATGAGCAATGGGTGCAGGGCGCGAAAGGTATCCCACAAAGAAAAATCTGTGTAACTATCCCCTTTGTGCACCTTATCATCAAATCCGCTGTAGTAACTGCCATGTTCACCCATTTCTCTCGGAAACTGCAGCGTATGAAAGAGTGCTGTATAGAAAATTGTTTTCTTAGCATCTGGTATACCGGTAACGCTTATACGCGATAAGTTTAGCTGCCATAGCGCCCTTGTTTGCTGCTGCAGCGTGCTGAAACTTTTTCCGTTGATCTCCAGAGCCATATTTCTCCGCGCCTGGTCTACACTGATAAAGGAAGTGCCTATCCGCACTTCTATCATTTCTCCCTCAGTGCTGGTAAAATCAATATAGGCGCCCATGCGGGTGCCGTATTGTTTGTTTGCATTGGCATTTACTTCGTTGCCATCCCAGGTGCCGTAAGAAGAGAAGGGCTTACTGAACTGGATGACAAAATAACCCTTAAAGTTGGGGAGGTCCGGACCAATCTGTGCCGACATGCGGTCTGGGTTATACCCCGTTATTTCCCGCTTTGCGTTATCAACTTCTACATAGCCTTTTAGTTTTTGAAGGCGTGTGGTAAAATCATTTGCCCAGTGTTTAATGGCCGGGTTAAGATTGATGCCCTGCACAATGATATGCGCCTGCTGGCTGGCAGGGAACCTGAACTGCATAATGGCGCAACGCGAGGAAGCCGTCATAGCCGCCTTTATAACCTGTTGCTGTTGGTTTTCCAATTCTACAGAATAGAAATAAGGGGCTGACTTCTCATTGGCATGATGAAAGCGCATGGCGCGTGCTTCGGGCAATACTTTTAATGCCCCGAGTTGTGGCATTACGGATACATAGCCATAATCGCCCATCCAAACCGTGGGCTGGTGAGAAGCCAGGAAGCCGATGATGCTGCTGTCTTCGTAAAAATAATTCATCCGGCTCATGTAATGTTCGCCGGTTTGCGCCACAAAGTTGGTCATGCCATAAGGCGTACCCACCGAGGGCATGGTACCACCACCATCAAGGTTTTTTGCAAAACCGGTGGCTGCGGTGCCAATCAGCGGGTTTACAAAATCTACTTCCTGCCGGGCGGCTGGTTGTTGAGCAGTAAGTTGGAGGGCGGTTGAAAATGCAAGGGCAATGGTTAGGCTGGCAATCTTCATGTAGAAAAATTTGGAGTGCTTAGTGCTCAGTTCCGAGTACTTAGTTCCGAGTTCTTTTGCTTGGAACATTTGCAGTTTTCGGTTTTTTGGATTCAGTAGATAAGGGTGTCGCGTTCTGCTTTCTGGATAAAGTTGTAAGCCCGGGCTTACTATTCAGCTCGCTGTCAGCAACCACGGTTTCTTTGCTCACACAGCCACACAATATACAAAACAACAAACACAACGCGTGCAGGTAAGAGAACAAAGAGAAAAGGAGGAAAAGGGCTATTGCTTCGATGATAAGAGGTAAAGAGAGAAAGTGCAAATGCTTCGCAAACTCTTTCGCACAGCGCCACCTAAGTTAACTAAATGCTGCGCCCGCTGCTTCGCCGTATCGCCGCGTGAAAACAACGAAGCAAAAGCTTTTTGACTTTTTACATAATCTCTTTCAGCTCGCTGCCCGGCTTGCTCGTCAGACCAAGGGTCAGACGGCGATGGCTGATGCTGCGCCCGCTGCTTCGCCGTATCGCCACGTGAAACCCACGAAGCAAAAGCCTTTTGACTTTTTACATAATCTTTTTCAGCTCGCTGCCCGGCTTGCTCGTCAGACCAAGGGTCAGACGGCAATGGCTGATGCTGCGCCCGCCGCCCCGCCGTATCGCTGCGTGAAACCCACGAAGCAAAAGCCTTTTGACTTTTTACTTTTGACTTTTGACTTTAAACCTCTCACAAAAGATTCACCACCAGCACCGGTATCTTGAGCTCATGCCTTACCTTATTAATGGTTTCACCATACACCAGGTCTTTAATAGCCGTATGGCCGTGGGCACCCATGACCAGCAGATCGGCTTTTTCTTCTTTTACAATGCGTACAATTTCGGTTACACGATGACGGTAGCCCAGCCTTGCCACCGCATGGTTGCCGCGTTTTAATAATTGCTGGGCATAGGAAGCCAGTTGTTCCTTGTCTTTAGAACTTTCAAGGTCGGCCGTAGCATCACCCAGCAGGTGGGCAGAGGCACTCTCCACCACATGCACCAGTATGTACCGCGTATCAGCGCCGCCCTGGCCCAGTGCAAAAGATACCAATCGCTCATCATGACCGCTAAAATCAAGCGCTACCGCAATATGTTTGAATTGCGGTATCTGAAACTGGTTAAAGGTTTTTATCTTATTATGCACCGTAACACCCACGGCTTCCTGTTTAATTTTCTTCATCAGCGGAATGCTGATAACAATCACCAGTAATATTACCAGCAGTGCCAGTCCGGCCACTACCAATGTCTTGGCAATGAGGCTGTGATCATTGTGGAGGAAATCTATCCCTTCTCCAAAGACCATGCGCAGGTTGAGGTATACCAGTACAGCGGCCACCAGCCAGGAGAGTACCTGCGTTAATGGTTTTATGGCAAACACGCCCATCTTATCTTTCTCACTCACAAAATGTATCAGCGGAATAATGGCAAAACCAAGCTGCAGGCTGAGTATCACCTGGCTGAAGATCAACAGTGCATCAATCTTATTATCGCCCCAAATAACAATGGTTAGCACGGCGGGTATAATGGCCAGCAGGCGGGTAATCAGCCTGCGTAACAAGGGATTGATGCGCAGTAGCAGGTATCCTTCCATTACAATTTGCCCGGCAAGGGTACCGGTGATGGTAGAACTCTGGCCTGCCGCAATCAGTGCTATGGCAAACAATACCGGTGCTACCGTGCTGCCCAACATGGGCGCCAGCAATTGGTGGGCGTCTTTAATCTCGGCTACATCTGTTCTTCCGGCCTTAAAAAACACCGCGGCGGCCAGCACCAGTATAGCGGCATTTACAAAAAAGGCAAGGTTAAGGGCAATGGTAGTATCAAACATGTTGAGCCGGAGGGCACGGCGGATAGAAGGTTCATCCCTGCCAATCTTACGGGTTTGCACAAGCGCAGAATGCAGGTAGAGATTGTGCGGCATTACCGTGGCGCCAATAATACCAATGGCAATGTACAAAGCTTCTTTGCCCGGTATACCCGGAATGAAACCGGTGATCACTTCAGACAACTTTGGTTTTGCAAAAAACATTTCTGCCAGAAAGGAAAGCCCGATGATGCCTACCAGCGTAACAATAAAAGCTTCCATTTTCCGCATGCCCAGTCGCTGCAGGTAAAAAAGCAAGAAGGTGTCCAGCACCGTTATACATACGCCCCAGAGAATAGGTATACCGGTGAGCAGGTGAATACCAATGGCCATACCCAGCACTTCCGCAAGATCACAGGCCGCAATGGCAGTTTCGGCCAGCAGGTACAAAATAAAATTTACCGCGGGCGGATACACTTCACGGTTCACCTGCGCCAGGTCTCGTCCGCGTACAATGCCCAGTCGGGCTGAAAGATTTTGCAGCAGCAGCGCCATCAGGTTGCTCATGAGCAATACCCATATCAGCGAATAACCAAATTGGCTGCCACCCGCCAAATCCGTAGCCCAGTTGCCCGGGTCCATATACCCCACGCTTACCAGGTAAGCCGGTCCTAAAAATGCCAGTATCTTTTTTCCCTTGCTGCCTCGGTTGGTGTCTATACTCTCATGCACCTCGCTGAGCGAGACATGGCTATCTGCTTTTGTTGTCATGTGCTACCAATAAATTTTTTGCTACGTGTTCACTTATATTCACCGGCTGCTGGTTGCGGATTTTGATTTCTATGGAACCGTCTACCCCAAATTTTCTTTTTATCTCCAGCCTGGTACCCAACTGTATATTTTTATGGCGAAGCAGTTCAAGCATGGCGGGCGATTGATCACCAATGCCATTCACCGTTCCGCTGCTGTTAACCGGCATATCACTTACGGCGGATTGCTTTAGTGCCGGCATGCGTCCGTTGCTATCCGGTATAGGATCTCCGTGCGGGTCTGCTTTCGGAAAATCAAGAAAAGCATCCAGCCGGTCTACCAGTTTTTTACTGCTGATATGTTCCAGTTCCTCGGCAATCTCATGCACTTCCTCCCATCCAAATTGCAATTTCTCCACCAGGAAGTATTCCCACAGGCGATGCTTGCGGATGATTTGCACGGCCAGTTTCTTACCTTCCATCGTAAGCTTTACGCCGCGGTAACGTTCATATTGCAACAGCTTTTCCGTGGTGAGCTTCTTAAGCATGTCTGTCACCGAGGCCGGTTTTGTACGCAATGCATCGGCAAGGGCATTGGTGGTTACATTGTCCTGCTCCTGCTGCAGGTGAAAAATGGCCTTGATATAATTCTCCTTACTGGCAGAATATTTCATCCTAACTAAATTAAAATTTAGACAAATCTAAAAATAAATTGGCATTCGCCAAAAAAATGGGCCCGGGGGTGTTTTTCCGGGGCTGCTGCCGACCGCCGTTGGCACTTCATCAAAACCACCACCGCGGCGGCCGGCCTGCTTTCGGTACAAAATGACTACTTTAGCCGCAACAAGGCTATTTATGAAAAAATGGATTTTGATCGTCCTCCTCCCCTTCCTGTTCCTTGCCTGCAAGGGCAAGAAAAAACTGCCCTCAGACGAGGAAGGAATTACCGTAAGCGATTTTATTGAGTTTTTTGACGATGCAAAGCCGCCGTTCCCCGTGGCAGATTCCTCCTTCAGCAAACAGGCAGGCGATACTGCGGCCATCAGTTACAAAACATTTACCAGCCTGGTGCCAGACACGCTCTTACACAAAGTATTTGCCAGCACAGCCCGCCCTAAAATATACCCGCTGGCAAAAATGGCGGAGAAGGGAAAAGAAACCTACCTGCTGTTGAAAGCAATCAGTCCTGCCCAGAAAGCCGCCTTCATTCTTGTGTTTAACAAAGACAAGCAATTTGTCACCGGTATGCCGCTGCTGGTAATGGATAAAGACGGCACCACGCAGCAATCTGCCACTATGGATACCCGGTATACCATTACTACCAACCGCCAGCGCAAAGCAGCAGACGGGCAGCTCATGTACCGTAAAGCTGTATATGCTTACAGCAGCAGCATTAATATGTTTGCGCTGATACTGATTGAATCTAATGAAGCCGAAAACAAAACTGAACTGGTTAACCCCATTGATAGTTTCCCCGCAAAAAACAAACTGGCAGGTGATTACCGGCAGAACAGGCTTAACATTGTATCCATACGTGATGGCAGGAAGGCAAATGAGTTGCTCTTCTTTGTTCATTTTGAAAACAGCAAAAACTGCAAGGGAGAATTAAAAGGCGTGGCACGCGTTACCGCACCGGGCAAGGCCATTTACCAGCAACCCGGTGATCAGTGTGAACTTAATTTTACATTCACCGGCAACACGGTTAGTTTAAAAGAAGAAGGCTGCGGCTCTCACCGTGATATACAATGTTTTTTTGAAGGGCGCTTCACCCGCAAACCACCGGCAAAAACACCCGCCAAAACAGGTAAACAAACAAAGCCTGTAAAGAAAATGTAAGGGCTTGCTTATAGCCGTTTACTATAAGCTCATGCAATGGTTGTCAATTAGTTGAACCGAATACAATTGTTTTGGCTTTTTACCGTTAATTTGCTTGCCAATACAACTGACAAAGAATATTATCATTATGAGTTTCAAAAATTTCAAAGTACCCTACACCCCTGATGACCGCTATTCAAAAAAGATCGCTTACTTCTCCATGGAGTTTGCGGTGCATCAACCGCTGAAAATTTACAGCGGCGGCCTGGGCTTTCTATCGGGCAGCCATATGCGCAGTGCCTATGAACTAAAACAAAACCTGCTGGGCATTGGCATTCTCTGGAAATACGGCTACTATGATCAGGCACGCAACCAGGACCAGACACTGCAAGTGACCTGGATGGAAAAGAACGCTAACTTTTTAGAAGATACCGGTATCAAGTTCCAGGTCAATATTCATGAGCACCCGGTATGGGTGAAAGTCTATTACCTGAACCCTGAAACATTTAAAAGCGCTCCTATCTTCCTGCTTAGCACAGACCTGCCGGAGAATGATTATGTATCACAAACCATTACTCACCGTTTATATGATGCCAATGTGGCCACCAAGGTGGCGCAGTTTATCCTGCTGGGTGTGGGCGGCGCCAAACTGATGGATGAGATTGGTTTTAACCCAGACCTCTACCATCTGAACGAAGCACATGCCATCAGCGCATCGTTTTACTTATACCAGAAGTTTAACAAGAATATTAGTGAAGTAAGAAAAAGGCTGGTGTTTACCACGCATACGCCTGAAGAAGCCGGCAATGAAAAACACGATATCTATCTCTGCCATAAAATGAGTTACTTCTGCGGCCTCAGCCTGGAAGAAACAAGAAAACTTACCGGTATTACAGACGACCAGTTCAATCACTCACTGGTGGCATTGCGGTTTGCAAAACTGGCCAACGGCGTATCACAATTGCATGGACATGTATCGCGGGCCATGTGGAGCCGTTACGAAGGCGTATGCCCCATCATCTCCATCACCAACGCGCAGAATTATCGCTACTGGGCAGACAAGCAATTGTATGATAAAATGGAAAAAGGCGATGATTTCTGGTGGGATGACAGAAAGAAGCACCTGAAAAAAAGAGCCTTTGAGATTGTGGCCGACCAAACCGGTAAACTCTTTGACCCCAACGTATTTACCCTGGTATGGGCACGCCGTTTTGCAGGGTATAAACGAGCCGAGCTGATCACCCGCGATATTGAAAGATTTAACCGGCTTACCAGCAATACACGCTATCCCATACAGATCATCTGGGGTGGCAAGCCTTACCCCATGGATTACCCGGCCATCAACGACTTTAACCACCTGGTGCATTTAAGCAGGGGTTATAAAAATGTGGCCGTGGTGGTGGGTTATGAACTGGCATTATCTAAGCGTATGAAACAAGCGGCAGACTGCTGGCTCAACAATCCCAGGGTGCCAAGAGAAGCTTCCGGCACCAGTGGTATGACAGCGGCCATGAACGGCGCAGTCAATTTCTCTACTGATGATGGCTGGATACCCGAATTTGTGAATCATGGTAACAACGGGTTTGTGGTGCCAAAGGCAGACTATGCCAATATGCATGTGCAGGAACAGGATGAGTATGATCTGAATAAGATCTACGAGATTCTCGAAAATGAAATTCTGCCTTTGTACTATGATAATTATGAAACCTGGCGCCAGGTGGTGAAAAACGGTATGCGTGATGTGCGCTTCCAGTTTGAAAGTAACCGCATGGCCAATGAATATTATGAATTGTTGTACAAATAGGTAAAGCCCTTCGCAACAATTACCTTCTTCCCTCCTGCCTGGCAGGAGGGATTTTTTTTTGCCTCCATCTTTTTCTTCCTTGTTGTATGCAAAATGGCCGTTGCGCGCATCCGCTGTATTATTTACTAAAATGTATTTGTATGCACGTAAAATCAGTACTCATGCTGGCAGCCTGCTTTGCCAGCTTTCAAGTGTTTGCGGGCGATGATAAAATTACCGTCACCGCCCCACTGAACGCCGCCACTGTGTACCGCGCCGGGGCAGAGCTCAGTCATACCGCAACCCTCACGCTCAAGAAAGGAAACAACGACATAGTGCTGGAGGGCATGAGCAATGGCCTGGACATTAACAGCGTACAGGTGGGCTGCAATCATGCGCTTACTATTTTGTCGATGGCCTTTTCTACCGACTACCTTGCCAGCACCAGTAAATCTGCCCTGGTAGAGAAATTGGAAGACTCCGTATCCCTGCTGGTAAAAGAGAACGATAAACTGCAGGTGTTGATTAAAACCAATCTTGATTTGCTGGAAGCGCTGAAGGCCAACCGCGAAATCCGCGGCGCACAAACCGGTGTAAGCGTAACAGAATTAATGAAGATGATGGACTACTATAAATCCAAAACATTGGAGCTGCAAAATGAAATGGCGCTTTATCATGAAAAACAGGCGAAGCTTTCAGACCGTTTACAGCAACTGAAGAACCAGATCAATGAAGAAGCGCAAAAGAATAACAAGACGGTGGGCAGGTTACTGTTGCAGGTAGTTACGGCAGCAGCGGGCAATTATGAACTGGCGGTCTCTTACATGACGCCGCGGGCCTCCTGGAACCCATCGTACGAGTTGCGCGTGGAGAACGTCAATAAACCCATGACCCTGCTGTACAAAGCAAGGATGTCTCAAACAACGGGGCTCGACTGGAAGCAGGTGAAACTTACTTTATCTACTTCCCTGCCCAGCCAGAACAGCAATGCACCGGTGTTAAAAAGCTGGTTTCTTGCGTACCAGTACCCTGTTTCTTATCTCTACAACCAGCTACCTGCCAACAGCCTTCCTTCTATGGTGGAAGGACGGGCGGCCGGTGTGGCTGTAAATAATCTTTCAGAAGTGGTAGTGGTAGGTTATTCAAAAAAAGAAAAAGAAGAAGAAGATGCATCTGAATTACGCGTGCGTGGTACTAACAGCGTAAAGAACGCATCGCCTGTATATGTTGTAGACGGCAAAGTGGTGACGGAACAGAAGGCCAGGCAGATTGATGGGGCCCGGGTTAAATCTGTAAATGTGCTAAAAGGTGCTGCGGCCACCGCTTTGTATGGCACCAGTGCCGCCAACGGTGCCATAGTGCTTACGCTGAAGGATCAACTGGGCGATTATGTTACCGTGAACGATAACCAGCTCAATATTACCTACGACATTGAGCTGCCCTATGATGTACCGGGCAACGGAAAAGAACAGAATGTGTCATTGAAAGAACTTGCCGTAAATACTTACTATAATTATTATGCGGTGCCCACCCTCGATAAAGATGCTTACCTGCTGGCAGAGCTGGCCAACTGGGAAAAATTGAACCTGCTGCCGGGAGAAGCGAATATCATCTTTGAAGGACG
>DATJGC010000615.1:0-5370 GCA_035495345.1 Chitinophagaceae bacterium
TGGGTTATGTGCCCCTGAGAGATACATCTACATTAAACGGTTATCTCCGCAACCCCGTGGTAGCAAACGCATTTCCTGCCAATCTTAAATTCCTTTACGGTGTACAGGAAAAAGATGAAAATGGTAAACTGGCAGATTACCTGATGCTCTATGGCATTAAAAAAGTACCCGGTTCTGATAAGGCCCAGCTGGAAGGTGAACATGTAACCAGTGCAAGACAGGACTACGACCAGTTTGGTAAAGTAGAAGTAAGCATGAGCATGGATAAAGCCGGCGCTGCTATCTGGGAGAAAATGACCGGTGATGCTTTTAAAAAGAAAAGCCAGATTGCTATTGTACTGGACGACCTGGTATATTCTGCACCCGGTGTTACCAATGGCGCTATTGCCGGTGGGAATTCACAAATTAGCGGAAACTTTACCGTTGAACAGGGACAGGATTTAGCGAACATCCTTGAGAGTGGTAAGCTGGAAGCACCAGCGCGCATTGTGCAGGAACAGGTGGTAGGACCCACCCTTGGTGCCGAAGCCGTACACGGTGGTACACTTGCCTTTGCCATTTCTTTTGTTGTCATCTTTGCGCTCATGCTGGTGTACTATAACACCGCCGGCTGGGTGGCCAATATCGCCCTTATCTTAAACCTGCTCTTTACCATTGGGGTACTCAGTGCGCTGAATGCAACACTAACGGCCCCGGGTATTGCGGGTCTTGTACTCACCATTGGTATGGCGGTAGACACCAACGTAATCATCTTTGAACGTATCAAGGAAGAACTTACCAAGGGAAAGAATTACCCGCAGGCGGTAAAGTATGGCTATCGCCGTTCGTTGCCACCCGTGCTGGATGCCCACGTAACCACTTTGCTGACCGCACTGATATTATTGTATTTCGGCCTTGGTCCTGTAAAAGGCTTTGCCGTTACACAGATACTCGGTATCCTCTTGTCATTGTTCTGCGGTATTTTGGTGAGCCGGTTAATCACTGATTTCTGGACCAACAAGAATCGCCATTTCAAATATTTCACCAGCGTTAGCCAACGTGTATTCAAACATGCCGCTTATAAGTTTATTGAGTACCGCAAGATTGCTTACATGATCTCCGTGGTGGTGCTGATACTGGGTGTGTCTTCCTTCTTCAATGGCTTTCGCGAAGGCGTTGAGTTCAGGGGCGGACGCAGCTACGTGGTAAACTTTTATAAACCCGTAAACGAAGAACAACTGCGCAACAGCCTGGGTAAAGTATTTGAGGGAGAAGAACCCATTACAAAAACCTATGGCAGCAGCAGCAAGCTGGAAATAACCACCGATTATAAGATTGCGCAAACCGGTCTTGCCGTTGACAGCATGGTGAAGAACAAACTTTTTGAAGGTTTGAAGAGCTATCTGCCACCCACTGCCACACTCAATGAATTTACCGGTACCAATAAATATGTAGAGGGTTCAAAGAAAGTAGACGCTACTATCTCAGACGACTTAAAGAAGGGCGCCATCAAGGCCATGTTCTGGTCCCTGCTGATCATTACCGTGTACATTTTTATCCGTTTCCGCGATTGGCGTTTCTCTCTTGGTACCATCATTGCGCTTTTGCATGACGTGCTGGTTACGCTGGCCGTGTTCTCCTTCCTGAAAAATGTAGTACCGTTTCCGCTTGAAATTGACCAGCATTTTATTGCGGCCATTCTAACGGTTATTGGTTTCTCCATGAATGATACGGTAATTGTATTTGACCGTGTGCGCGAGAACAGTCGCCTCATGAAAGGCGCTACTACCGGCGAAATCATCAACAAGTCTATCAATGATACACTGAGCCGTACCATTATGACATCGCTTACCGTATTCCTGACCATCCTCATCCTATTCCTGGTGGGCGGTGAGGTAACCAAGGGCTTTGCGTTTGCCATGCTGATTGGTGTTATCACCGGTACCTATTCTTCCATCTTTGTAGCTGCGCCCATCCTGGTAGACTTTGCCAAGGGCAGGGCATTGGGAGATGCAGACCTGGTGGCACATGATGATAAGAAGAAAGTAACCGTTACACCTGCCAGCACCAAACAGGTGAAAGCATAATACAACAAACATCTTGTAAGCATACAGGAGAAGCTGCCCGGTGGGCAGCTTCTCTTTTTTACGCGTATCACCAACAGCATTGCCCAACAATCTATGTGCGCGTAGCAGGTCCGTGCAGGCTTCTGTTCATTTTATTGCTTCGCGATAAGACCTATATGAAAAAACCCGTTGCAGAGCAACGGGTAGTAATGATAAAGGGTATATGCGGTAAGGGTAGCAATGAAGCAATACTAGCGCTGCACTACAAACCTTGTAAGCTGTCTTTCCTGTGTGCTGGCATTAATGGTCTCTACCGTGTAAAAGCCGTTGGGCAGGTAAGATGGCAATAATAATTGTGCGGTATACACATCTTTCTCACGCGCTTCCAGCAAACGCCTTCCTTCTGCCGAGTAAATATTTATCTGCCATGAAGCCTTTGCCGGAAAATTCACCGTCAGGTTACCGCCTGTATAAAGGCTGGGATAAACGCGTACGGTTGGTTTTACAGTAGCAGAAGGCTCTACCGTGCGTGTATTGGAATATTTAATTTCTCCGGAGATATTCCGCTGCTCAATCCTGAAATACATTTTTTTGGCAGAATTGTGCATGTACGTAAAAGTATAGGCGCCACTATTGTTCTCCGTAATAGAAGCAATATCATTAAAGTGCTGGCCATCGCTGCTCATTTGAACGGCATAGGTTCTGTTATGTTCAATAACCGCCTGGCGCCAGGTGAGCAACACTTTTTCTTTTACAGCAGTGGCTGAGAAGAAGAGCAAATCTGCACTCAGCAAATTGGTGGCGCAGTAACGGTAAGTGATGCTAAACTTAGTAGTGTCTAACACAGAAGTAAAGTTGAGCTGCCATGGCAGCGGGCCCTGTACGGCTGCAGACGTTCCTGTTTCATAATCAAAGTCTACTGCACCTGCACCCATAAAGTTGATGAGCCGCGCGTCTGTTACAGAGTTAGACAAGGTATAATTCATGCGGGCAGGGCCGTAGTGCAATTGCTGGTGTGCCGCAATCAGTGAAGGCACCTGCGGTGTCTGGTTTACCGCATTTACTGCACCGGGGTCTAGCGCAGTACTGTAAATATCATCAGTGCGGACAATCTTAGTTTTAAATATTTTATTCTGCGAAGTCTGGTTCTCCAGGTCATAACTATATTCTAATCCAACCACTGATTGCAGGTCTGCCGAGAGCAAGGTGCCGATAGCAGGATTAAACTTGGGAAAAGAAAACGTGCGACTGGAATTACCGGAACCAATCACGGTTGTGTCGTAAGTAATGGTAGAAGCAGGTGCGCCATTGGCACATTGTGAAAAAACTGTATCAGGGCTGGCGGCAATAAGCAGCACGGGAAGTAAACCCTGTAAAAGTTTCAATACGGTTTTCATGATGAAGGATTTTCGGCTTTCGGAGAATATAGGTTGAGGCGTAAAATAGAAATTTTCCCGACATATAAAGAATTTTTTAGGTAGAATTTCTATGAGAAAAAGTAAAATACCCATTATTTTTTTCCCCGCGCATTTGCGTAGACCCTTAGCTGGAATTTTTCCCGGACTGGGAAGAGTAAAAAAAATAATCAGGTGTATTTACATAATAAGCAGCAGGTTGTACCGTTGCGCCGATCAATCCCTGCGACCCACCACTAATAAAGTATTTATCATCTAACGGTCATGGATAGGCCAAAAAAAAACCCCGCGGTTTGCGGGGCTGTAAATATCATTGAAGTGGCTGCTTAGGCACGTTGCCTGGCAGGTTTCTTTTTCTTTGCTTGTTTTAATGCTTCGTCAATGGCCTTGCTCAGTTCAGCCACGGTGGGTTTACCTGAGAACAATTCATCATTGATAAAGAACGTAGGTACATCCTTCACGCCGCGGTCTAGTCCATTGCGCAGGTCACCCTGCACCTGCCAGCCATACATGGCATTCACCAGGTCGTCAAGAAAATGTTTGTTATTTACACCCGCTTCCTTTGAATGCAGCTTAAGGCTGGTAGTACCAAGGTTACGCCGGTTGGCAAATAAAATATTGTGCATCTCCCAGAACTTACCATCCTGCGCGGTGGCTACGGCAGCCTCAGCGGCCTTTAGTGCTCGCTGGTGGATACGCGTTAAAGGAAAATGACGGAAATTGAAGCGAATCTTGCCCTCGTATGTTTCCAGTAATTGCTTTACTACTTCGTTTGCTTTTGCGCATGCCTCACTTTCATACTCTCCAAATTCCATGAGGGTCACCGGTGCATCCGGGTTGCCTACAAATACATCTTTTGGTTCAATAATTTCAACCACTTCTTTCTTGAATGCCATAATTGTGCTCCTTTTTTTTATCCCAGCATCCCGGCGCCTTGCCCCGGAATCCCATTCTATAACCATTTTCCCGCCCAATGGTTCTACCTGCCTGGATATGTCAGTTTGAATAACGCTACCGGCTTTTTTACTGCCTGTAGGCGGATGAAGATAGTATATTTTTAGTTTTTTCCAAGCCTAAACTGTTAACGAACGGTTGTTGTAGCAGCTTTTAAGACTGCTACAACAGTTCCATCAGTTTTAGGCCGTCTTGGCCTGGGCCGCTTCATTCCTGAAAACCACGGTGTTATCAAATACGTCTATTAAAACCGGCTTGTTCTTGTCTATATCACCCGCCAGCAATCTTTTGCTCAACTTGTTCACAATCTCCTTTTGAATCAGTCGCTTCAGCGGCCGGGCACCGTATTCGGGCGCATAGCCGTTCTCGGCCAGGTAATCCACCGCATAATCACTGAATTCTAGGGTAATGCCGTTTTCGGCCACCATTTTCTCCAGGTTCTTGAGCTGTATACCAATGATGCCACGGATTTCCTTCTTCATCAGCGGGTGGAACATGATGATCTCGTCTACCCTGTTCAGGAATTCTGGTCGAACGGTTTCGCGCAGCAGGTTCATCACCTCCACCTTTGCTTTTTCGCTGGCTTCTTCCACATTGCGCTCTGTTATGTTTTCAAAGGCAGCCTGGATGATATGGCTACCAATATTGCTGGTCATAATGATGATGGTGTTTTTAAAGTTCACCACCCTGCCCTTATTATCGGTCAAGCGGCCATCGTCCAGCACCTGCAATAGCACATTCCAAACATCCGGGTGGGCCTTCTCAATTTCATCCAGCAGCACCACGCTGTAAGGTTTGCGGCGCACAGCTTCCGTAAGCTGGCCGCCTTCATCGTACCCAACATATCCGGGAGGCGCACCTACCAGCCTCGACACGGTGTGTTTTTCCTGGTACTCACTCATATCTATCCGCGTCATCATGCTTTCATCATCAAACAGGTATTCTGCCAGCGCCTT
>DATJGC010000616.1:0-9598 GCA_035495345.1 Chitinophagaceae bacterium
TGTACCGCGAGAGCAGCGATGGTAAGACCACGATTGTTGAGCTGCACAAACTGAATGAATCAGTGGAAGTAGCAAGGGTGTTAAGTAACCAATAAACTTTTAGTATGGCAAAGGCAAGTAAAGCGGCTGCCAGGGGCAAAAATGCTGAAACAGGTATCAAATACAGTGATAAATCTGCAGGTCAACCCACGCTGCTACCTGTGTTTGAAGCCTTAAAAAAATTATTGCTTCCTTACGCAAAGGGCAGCCTGCAGTTACGTGGCGGTGAAGGCGGGCAGGTAATGCTGGTAAGCAATAAGCCGGTAGAAATAAATGGCAAGACAAGAGCAGAGTATTGGTTTGCAGCCGCCCTGGTGCAGAAAGGATACGTTGGTTTTTATTTTATGCCTGTCACCACTGCAGAGAAACAGGCCATGTTTGCGCCCGTCCTGCTGCAATGCCTCAAAGGAAAGGGTTGTTTTCATATCAAAACAATCAATGCGGAGTTGCTGAAAGCCATTGAAACATCACTGGCTAAAGGCTATCGTTATTGCCAGGAACAGGGCATCCTGTAAGCGGAAGTACGGTAAAAATTATAGGAGATACAACCAATCACGTAATAAAAAAACAAGACTTAATTCAACACAACAAAATTATTCTATATTCGTTTTTTTGCTGCTAAACTGTTTATTAGATCCCTTAAGAGATCCACCACGCTATGAAAATCACCGCTTTCCCAACCATTCACCGGTTTGTGTATACCGCCATGTCGCTGCTTGTTATTACCACTGGTTGCCAGTTTACACCCACCGTGCAGGCAGCTGCCGCTACACCCGCCAATTTTACGGATACTGTTGCAGTAAAAACCAGCGCTGCGCCATTAAAAGAGCCGGCGAGTGCCGCTACCATTATCAGCAGGCCCCAGGTGCCCATTTTATGCTATCACCAGATACGCGACTGGCGCCCCACAGATTCCAAACAAGCCAAAGATTATATAGTGCCGGTGGCTGCTTTTGAACAGCAGATAAAGATGCTGGCAGACAGCGGTTACCATACCATTTCTGCAGACCAGTTAAACAATTATTTACTGTACGGTGCCGCACTGCCTTCAAAACCGGTGATGCTCACCTTTGATGATACCGATCTGCCGCAGTATACCATTGCCAAACCGGTGATGGAAAAATATGGTTTTAAGGGAATGTTTTTTATCATGACGGTATCACTGGGCAGGCCCAATTACATGACGCGTGAGCAGGTAAAACAACTGGCAGATGCAGGTCATGAGATTGGCTCTCATACCTGGGATCATAAGAACATCAAGAAGTTTACAGATGCAGACTGGGCCATACAAATAGACAAACCCACCAAAACACTGGAAGCTATTACCGGCAAGCCTGTAAAATATTTTGCCTATCCCTTTGGTTTATGGAATAATGCGGCAATAGCACCGTTGAAAAAGCATGGATTTATAGCTGCCTTCCAGTTATCAGAAAAAAGAGATGCTGAAGAGCCCATGTATACCATTCGCAGAATGATTGTGCCGGGGGCATGGACAGCCGCCAGCCTCCGCAATTATATGAAGCATACTTTTTAACGGGCAAAAAAAAAGGCCGCCCGGGGGCAGCCTTATAAATTTGTTTAATAGAGGGAGTTAGATCTTTTTTACGTTCACCGCGTTCATTCCTTTCTTACCTTCCTGTAAATCAAATTCAACTTTGTCGCCTTCGGTTACTTGGTCAACCAGACCGCTGGCATGTACAAAGGTTTCCTTGTTGGAATCATCGTGTTTAATAAAACCGAAGCCTTTTTCACCATTGAAAAACTTTACGGTTCCTTTTGTTTTTGTGCTCATTGTAAATTGTGTTGATAATAAAATTAGACTGCGAAGATACGATTCATTTGCCAGAATAAGCAAAAAACCACTGCCAATTGGCGCTCCACGGGTGTTTTAACAGTATCTGGTCATGATGCACCCTGTATAATGCCAGCTTTTTTGAGGTCTGCCATCAGTTTCTCATTGATTACTAACTTTCCATCTTCAAAGCCATGTGCGGGTATCCACGTATTAATTACTACCGTATAATTGTCTGTATCCAGTTTTGATACACCCACTCTCAGCGGTGGGTCTTTGATAATATTGCTGATAGACTCAAAAGAGGCTGCAATGATGTTTTTAATGTGCTCAAATTCAAAACTGTATTTAAACTTCAATTCTATATCCAGCCGCCGGTTTCCCTCCCTGCTTAAGTTCTGGATAATCTCATTAGACAATTTGCTGTTAGGCACTATCACCGTCTTGTTATCAAAAGTGAGTATCACCGTGTAAAAGAGTTGTATGGAAGTAACGGTTCCTTCCTGTCCCTGTGTAATAATATTGTCACCCACTTTATACGGTCGTAACAACAGTATCAATACACCACTGGCAAAGTTTTGCAGGGTGCCTGATAACGCTAAACCCGCTGCCACGCTGAAACCGGCAATAACGGTTGCAAAAAGCGTCATGCCAATACCAAGTATCTGCATGAGCAGCAGCACCAGCATTACCTGCAGAAAAACGGCCAGCAGGTTGCTCAGAAAAGTTTTTACCGTGGCATTCACCTTCCTGTTGGCGAGGGTGGCCTTTAACCAGCGGTTGACTATTTTCAGCAGCCACTGGCCTGCTATTAAAACGATGATCGCTATTACGATTCTCGGACCAAATGTAAGCAACCAGTGAAAGGCCTGGTCGTAGAACTTCTGCAAATACCGCATAAGGCTATTTCCATTGAGTATTAGTCGCGCTGCGACTGGCTGTATAAGTTATTTTCCTCGTCTTCTTCGCCCAGGTCTTCGTCTTCATCATCAAGATCGGCGCCGGGCACATCCAGGTCGCCACCCATGCGGTCTTCCGCAAAACTTTTTTCATTCAGTAATTCGCCATCTGCATCGCGTGTATCCAGCGACATTTTTTCTAGATCGTCACGCTCTGCGTTGGGTACAAAACTGGCGCTCTTTTTCAGCAAAGATTTTTCCAAGGGTGTAACGGTAGCATCATCACTTGTTTCATCCTCATCTTCTTCCTCGCTGTTTAGATCATCCAGTATGCCTTCGCCTTCTTCGTCGGCAGAGGAGATGGTAACGTCCTGCATCTCTTTAAATTGAGGGGGCACTACATTTTCCTGCCCGGGAATGTCTTTTACTTCGGGCATATCCATGATCACAGTTTCGGGCTGCATGCGCGCCTCATCTCTTTTTGAATCCTTAACATCGCTGTTTCCCTTTATATGGTTGCTCATTGTTAAACGGTTTTTAATGAAATAATCATAGTCTGAATACCTAGCAGAGCATTGAAAATTATGCCAGATAAACATTCGCCGTTCCCGGCCGAAGCACCTGCGGCTACAATTGCTGCAAGCCTTTACCGGGGCTGAAAGGGCGCTATAAGCCGGTTTTTTCATCGGTAATGGACGTAGCTTCTGCCGGGGAATTTCTTCCTCATGCAATAGAAAGAAACTACTATAAAATGCTGACTTTACCGTAAGTGCCGGCGCTTTTCAGCCTGATTTCCAGTGCGGGGCACAATTCTGCCCATTAATTTTCGTTGTACTTTTTAAGCAGGTGAATACCTTTGTAAGACCCCATAATCCAATTTATGATGACGATGATTTTTGACCGCTATGTATGCCTGCGAACTGCCGCAGCCTTTTCCCGGTTGCGCTCCCTTCCGCCGCTTTTTTCTTTTTTTGCCCTTTGGGCGATGCTATTGAGCGGTCTTAGCAGTAACGCGCAAATCCGTGTAAACGATGAGGACATCGCCAATGCCGATGCTTTTGCGCGCAAATACAAGGACGATGATGTCCTGTGCACATCGGCCCATCATTATTTTACGTTCGATAAAGGTCGCAACGCACTCAATGATAAAGTGGTGGTAATTGAAGAAGAATCTGAGTCGGAATTTTTATCGCTCAAGAAATTTGCCTCGCTCACTTACCCTGAGTTTTACAACAAGTTCATAGAGATAAAGGGTTTTCGCAAAGCAATAAAAACGGGTAATAAGTACGCGGTATTGCGGCAACCGGCCCTCGACAGGTCCGTTACCAGCGATGGTGTTTTCTTTGATGACAGCCGGGTGCAGTACTTCCCCATCCGTTTCCAGGACAAAGGCAGCATGGCCAAAGTAACGGTACGCAAAGGCTATACGGACGGCCGCTACCTTACGCGCCTCTTCTTTGCGGAAGATTATCCCGTAAAAGAGAAAGTGCTGGAGTTTAAAGTGCCTGAATGGTTAACGGTGGAGTTTAAGCCTATCAATTTTGAAGGCTATACCATCGACAGGCAGGAAAATAAAAAAGGCGGTTTTGTAAATTACGTCTTTACCATGAAAGATATTCCGGCAACCAAGCAGGAGTTTAAACGCATTGGACATGCCTACACTGAACCGCATATCATCATCCAGATAAAATCTTTTGAAAGCAAGGGAGAGGTGCTGAAAGGCTTCGATAAAACAGATGATCTCTATGCATGGAACAACAGGTTGTATGGAATGGCGGACAATAAAAAAGAAAGCCTGAAACCCTTACTCGCAAAAATTACCCAAGGTAAGAACAGTGATATTGAGAAAATTAAAGCCATCTATTACTGGGTGCAGGACAATATTCGTTACATAGCTTATGAAGACGGCTACTCAGGCTATATACCCGCCGGCGTCCAGGATGTACTGGCAAAAAAATTTGGCGATTGCAAAGGCATGGCCAACCTGCTGACAGAACTGCTGGTCATGGCCGGTTATGATGCACATTTTACCTGGATAGGCACAAGGTCTATTCCTTACCAGCAGTCTATGCCCGCACTTTGCGTAAACAACCACGCCATTACCACGCTTTACTTCCAGGGAAAAACCTATTTCCTGGATGGCACTGAGAAATATGCGCCCTTTGGCGAAAATGCCTACCGCATACAGGGCAAGGAAGCCATGATTGCAAAGGGTGCCAGCTATGATTTAAAGATGGTGCCGCTAACTACCGGTAATGAGCATATGATTTCTACCAAAGCAGATTTTGTATTGAGCAATGATGTGCTTTCCGGTAAGATCAAAGTGCTGCTTACGGGCAATGAAAGAAAAGACTTTCACCAGGCTTACCAGGACCTTCCCATTACTTCGCAGAAAGACTTCCTGAATGAATACCTTGAGTTTGGCAATGATAATATGCAGGCCACCAATATAAAAACAAGCGATTTATCCAACAGGGAAATTCCGGTAACCATTGAAGGTGATGTAGACCTGAGCAACTATGTAAATAATATTTCGGGCGATAAATACATCAGCATCGACTTCTTCCCCAAGACGCTTGAACGTTACCTGCCAGATGAGAAAAGGGTAGGCGGTTATGATTTTGATGATGTATGGACCTTTGAAGATGAGATCTCGCTGAGCATACCCGCGGGCAGCAAGTTTGTAGATGTGCCAGAAAAAGCCGAGCTGGTGGCCAACGGCTATGAATTCAGGGGAGAATACATTGTGAGCGGCAATAAGATTGTACTTCGCAAAAAGATAATTATAAAGAACAGCATCATCCGTAAGGCTGAGTTTGAGAACTGGAAAAAATTCCTGGGCGCTATAAAAGACTTCAGCAAATACTTATTGAGTGTTACCAAAAAATAATGCAGGCATGAAAAAAATGTTCAGGTGGCTGCTGACAACAGCCGGTATTTGGCTACTAGGATTTCTCACTGGCAGCCTGCACGCGCAGGATTTTATTGATGAAGATTTTCTAGACAATATAGAAACCAATGCAAGGTTCATATTTACAGAGCCCGCAGCGGCCTTTGCCGTAACGGCACCGCCTGCAAAATGGAATGATGCCTCTGCGGTGGTCATGGGCTATAAACGCAGCATCCTTTTCGATAAGAAATCAAGCGGCGGCTTTTTTACCGCGCGCCAGAAAAACGTTTTCTTTTTTGAAAAGGTTCGTTTTAAGATCCAGTTGCATGATCGCCACTCGGTGCAATCGTTCTCAGAAATCTATTTCCGGTACAGCACGCGCGATGATGGTTTTGTTGCCCGCATTGTAAAAGCAGACGGCAGCTTACTGCCCGTAAACCTGAAGGAAGCTGTGCAGCTGGAGCCCGGCAGTGATATACCCGAGTTTTTTAAAAGCTTTTTTGATCAGACCTCCGGCGCGCAATCAAGGTATTATAAAGTGGCCATCCCCAACCTTGAACCCGGCGATATACTGGAATATGCCTCTTACACAAAGAGTAAGCTGGATGTACGCGGGTCTGGCTATGTGGAGTTTGACCCCCAGTACGAGGTCTGCAGCAAAGGCTACCCCATTATGTACAATGAAATTGATATTGAGACAGACGATAAATCATTTTTTAAATCGCTTTCGCTGAATGGCGCGCCAGAATTCAAAAAAGAAAATGCAGACGACAAAGATTATTACCGGTATGTATTTACAGACCGGGACCGAGATGTGGAGAAAGACGTCAATTTTGTAAACCGTTTCCTGGTTTATCCCATTGTAAAATTCCAGGTTATTTATGCCAACAGCGAAAACGTAAAAGGCCTGCTCATTGGTGGCAAGGGTGAATTGAAAAACGGTTTCAACAAAGAAGAACTGGCATTGCGGGCCTATGAACATTATACAGCCGCCGGCAGCAACTGGACAGACCCCTATAATTCTGCCTACCCGTTGTTTTATGCCTGTCAGGAGGAATTGAAGAAAATGGGTTCGCGCGACTGGAGCGATCAGCAGTTTATCAACAACGCTTATTTTCTTATTCGTGATAAGGTGGTCTTCAGGAGTACCTACCTGCCAGACCGCTGGTTTGCATTTGTGTTTTCATTGCTGCTCACCCGGCATGATATTAAAAACGAGCTGGTGATCAGTACCAACAACACCGTGGGCAAACTGAAAGATGTACTATTTGATGATGAAATCAGGTACGCCGTAAAAGTAAAAGACCAACTGTATTTTAACTGTACAGATCATTCACTGCCCGGCGAGCTGGTGCAAACCCTGCTGGGCAATGAAGCCTATATTATTACAGAACCCGATAAAAGAAAGCGCACGCAGGAAATTACCCCCATAATATTGCCAAATGCAAGCGCGGCTGAAAATGCGGTGGCGTATGTTATCAACGCCTCTTTATCAACTGATTTTACCACCTTGCAGGTGGCCAGGAAGAGCAGCTACCAGGGCATGGTAAAGACCAGCAATATCAGCACTGCCATGCGCCTGACCACTTATATGGTGGATGATTATAAAAGTTATGGCGGCAGTTCACCCACAGACAAAATGAAACCGAGAGAGCAGGAGGAATATGAAAAATCTATAAAGGCAATCAAAGAAGAATTTAAAAAAGCAAAGCCTGATTTTGTAAAGGAAAACCTGGAAAGAGAGTTTCAACAGAAAATAACGTTTAAAGATTTTAAAATCCTGAGCGACGGCAGAACAGAAAAAAAGAAAGAACTGGTATACATAGAAGATTTTGAATTGCCCGGCCAGGTAAGAAAAGCCGGAAAAAAATACCTGGTAAACCTGTCCAGCCTCATCGGTCCGCAATTGCAGGTAAAAAAAGAGGAGCGAGAAAGAAAGTATGATATCAATGTTGGCTACGCACGTACCATTAATTGGGTCATCAACTTTAAAATACCGGAAGGATATACCGCTGCTGGTATTGCAGAACTGGCCACCAATGTAGAGAATGAAACCGGGCGCTTCAGCTGCACCGGCAAGGAAGAGGGCGGCAATATTGTACTCAGCATCACCAAAGTGTATAAACAGGCCAATATTGCAAAAGACAAGTGGAAGGATATGCTGGCCTTTATAGACGCTGCCTACAACACGTCTTATAAATACATTTTATTGAAACCAAAAGGCTAAGTGCTGCACGTTGATAACGTATTGCATTGTATCATTAAAGTAAATGAAAAAGCCCTCCACGCGGAGGGCTTTCTTTTATCCAATAGTGTACGCTTGCCAGCGGCTCAGCTCATATAGCTTTCCATGGGCTCACAGGTGCAGATCAGGTTGCGGTCGCCAAACGTATTATTGATCCTCGCAACACTTGGCCAGAATTTATTTTTTACCACGTAGGCCAGCGGAAAGGCAGCCTCCTCACGAGAGTAGGGGTGGTTCCATTCTGTGCTGCAAACAGACCATTGTGTATGCGGTGCATTTTTCAGCGGGTTGTTTGTCTTATCAGCCTTGCCTTTTTCAATAGCGGTAATTTCTTCGTGAATGCCAATCATGGCATCACAGAATCTGTCCAGCTCTGCCTTGTCTTCGCTTTCTGTAGGCTCAATCATAATGGTGCCGGGTACAGGGAAGCTCATGGTAGGCGCGTGAAATCCGTAGTCGATCAGGCGTTTGGCCACATCTTCCGCCTCAATGCCGGCGCTGGCCTTAAATGGCCGCAGGTCTACAATAAATTCATGCGCGCAGGTGCCATTGTTGCCAAGGTATAAGATGGGGTAGTAGGGTTGCAGGCGGGCACGCATATAATTGGCGTTCAGTATGGCGTATTCGGTAGACCTTTTCATACCCTCTGCCCCCAGCATTTTTATATAGGCATAGCTGATCAGCAAAATGGAAGCAGAACCATAAGAGGCAGAAGATACAGCGCCGCTGGCTTGCTGCGTGTTGGCCTCACCGTTAGTTACATGGCCGGGCAGGTATGGTTTCAGTTTATCGTTTACACAAATGGGCCCCATGCCGGGGCCGCCGCCGCCATGCGGTATGGCAAAGGTTTTATGCAGGTTGAGGTGACAAACATCTGCGCCAATCATGCCCGGAGAGGTAAGTCCCACCTGTGCATTCATATTAGCCCCGTCCATGTAAACCATTCCGCCATTTTCATGAATGGTGGCGCAAATGTCAATGATGCTTTCCTCAAACACACCATGCGTAGAGGGGTAAGTAACCATTAACGCGGAGAGGCTGTCTTTGTATTGTACGGCTTTTGCCTTTAAATCGTTCACATCTATATGTCCTTCCTCATCGCTTTTTACCACCACCACCTTCATGCCGGCCATTACCGCACTGGCGGGGTTGGTGCCATGGGCAGATATCGGTATCAGCACCACATTTCTGTGGGCATTGCCATTGGCAATATGATAATCGCGGATGGCCAGCAATCCTGCATACTCACCCTGTGCGCCGCTGTTGGGTTGCAGGCTGCAGGCGGTAAAGCCGGTGATTTTGCAGAGGTAATCACTGAGTTCATCTGTCATCTCCTTATAACCTAGTGCCTGGTTAACGGGTACAAAAGGATGGAGTCCGCCAAAGGCAGGCCAACTTACGGGTATCAGTTCTGTGGCGGCATTCAGCTTCATGGTGCAGCTGCCCAATGAAATCATGGAAGTATTCAGCGAAAGATCTTTGTTCTCCAGGTATTTGATGTAACGCATCATCTGGCTTTCACTATGGTGCGTATTAAAAACAGCCTGTGCAAGAAAGCCAGAAGTTCTTTGCAGTGATGCAGGAATACCGCTGGCATTTGCATCGGCATCCACGCTAATGGCCGCTACATCTTTTCCATGGGCAGTTTCAAAGACGGCCACAATATCAAGCAGGTCTTTTTGCATGGTGGTTTCGTCTACACTGATGCCAATATGCTGCTGATCAAAATAGCG
>DATJGC010000617.1:0-13688 GCA_035495345.1 Chitinophagaceae bacterium
CCATTGAATGCTGGCTTGTATCTGCTGCCCTTTTGCAGCGGCTTTGCGGCGGTTGGCAGGCGCCAGCAGGTTGGCCTCTCCGTTATCCCTGTCTCTCATACCCATCATCTGGTCGTCATCATCCTTTGGTTTTAATTTCAATACGTCTCCCGCGTAGATTAATTGAGGGATGCGAAGGCGCAGCATCAGCGTAGAACTATCGATCCAGTTTTTGCCGCCGGGCCAGCCGGCAACATTGGGCGGATAAAAAAGCAACTGCCCCAGCAGGCGCTGCAACAATAATTGCGATGCCTCATTGTCTATTTGCATGGGCAATACGCGGCGGATACCCGCCAGTAATTCTACGGGTGCTTTAATACGACTGCCCATATTTTGCTCGCTGTAAAACCAATCGCTGGTAAAAATATCATCCATCAGTTGCTGGATATCGTAGTGATGGGCATAAAAACGATTGGCCAGCCATTCTATATTGGCCTCATCGGGTACATCGTTTACAAAAAAACGGTAGATCTTTTGGGTGATGAAACGCGCCGTTTGTTTTTGTTCGAGCAAAATGGAAAGGATATCATCTCCCGTGAAACGACCGGTTTTACCCAGGAATGTTTTCTCTCCGTCATCATGCTGCCGCTCGCGAAATACAAACGTACCGTCTATTGCGGCGCCCCAGCCCGTAAACGCACGCGCACTCTCCCTGATATCCTTTTCTGTATAATGACCGCGGCCAAGCGTAAACAACTCCATTACTTCGCGTGCAAAATTTTCATTGGGATGGTCTTTCCTGTTCTGGTTATTGTTCAGGAAGTTAATCATAGACGCACTCTTGCTCACCTCCTTTAACAGCACCGCAAAACTGCCCAGGGCATTGGTACGCACAATATCAAGCAGCTTTTGCTGGTAAATAATATTTACGGTACGACTGGCAAAATGACCATGCCAGAACAGGCTTATTTTCTCGCGAAGCTGTTGCTTGCTGCTGATCATTTGCGAGAGCCAGGCAAGATTAAGATCCTTCAGCCCGTCTCTGGATTTTACCCGCAGTGTTTTCTTCTGATCTTCAGAAAGCGACGCGCGTTGCATGGCGCCCATTTCTGCGCCACCCATGATCAGTTGTTTGAGATCAGGATCCACTACATCAATATAGGCGGGTGTTGCAGCCGAAGCCTCTACCATTTCTTTGTACAACGATGGTGGCTTTTTGTTGCCAATGCGGGACAGGTCGGCCGGGGCCGGACCGAAGCCTGCGCGCCACAACAAATGAAGGTTCTTCTGCTGGTTGGATAAACTCATGACCCGAAGTTTTACGTAAAAGAGTTAAGACCACAGGAGAAACGACAGGTTTAATGAATTGTTTTTTAAATACTGTTATTAACATGCGGTATTGATGGTACCGCAAGTTGATACTTTGCTTTCGCGGGCTGCTGAATCACCTACCTTTGAAAAGCTTGTTGGGTTGATGCTCAAGAAGCGAGTAAACAATGGCAACTGTTTTTTCTACAAAGGGTATAGTGCTGAGAACGGTAAAATATGGCGAAACCAGTATCATCGCCTCCATTTATACCGAGCTTTTTGGATTGCAATCGTACCTGGTAAACGGTGTGCGCAGTGCCGGCAAGAAAGGACCTGGCCGCGCCAGTCTTTTTCAGCCGGGCGCGCTGCTAGACATGGTAGTGTACCACAATGATCTTAAAAACCTGCAGCGCATCAAGGAATTTAAATGGGGCTATCTCTACCAGCATATTTTTTCGAGCATTTTTAAAAACGCGGTTGCGCTGTTTATGGTGGAGCTGCTTACAAAAACCATTAAGCAGCCAGAGCAAAACACGGATCTTTTTTATTTTATTGAAGATGCTTTTATGCACCTGGATGCCAGCAGCCCTGATGTTGCCGGCAATTTTCCCTTGTTTTTCTCTTTGCACCTGGCCACGTTGTATGGCTTCCGTTTGTCTGATGAATACAGCGCCAACAATTGCTATTTAGACCTGCAGGAAGGTGAATTTGTGCCGGAGCAGCCCGTGCACCCCTATTTTCTGGGAGAACCGTATAGCGCCATTACTTCACAACTGCTGAAAACACAACAACCACAGGAACTGTCTGGTATTCCACTGAACCAGGAAACGCGGCGGGTATTAATGACGGCTTACCAACAATTCTACGCGCTGCACATTGCAGATTTTGGCGTTATGAAAACCCTGCCGGTGCTGCAGGAAGTGCTGCGGTAAGCGCACCTCAACCGCATTTTCTTTGGCTAACGCCGATGCTTATGCGTGAACAGCAACAAGCACCACTTGAACAAATGAGCGCTTACAACAGCCTGGATGACCTGCCCAGATCGGGCGATAGCAATACAACGCCAGGCTTTTTACCTTTTTCAAAACTTCCGAGTGTATCGTCCCAACGCAGTGCTTTTGCGCCCTGCAAGGTGGCCCAGCCAAGCAGCGTAGACAGGGGCAGAGAGGGATAATACTGGTGAATAGACTGTATTTCTTTTGCCATGCTTAATTGCCAGTTGCTGCTGTAACTATCGGTGCCCAGCACTACCTGGCAGTTATTGGCAATAAACTGGTTGATCTTCGGAAGTGTATCTTCAATATAAAGATTGGCATTGGGGCAAAAGCAATAGAACAATGTAAGTGCATGCTGCCGGGCATACGCGTTGGCAAACTGAATGTCTTCTTCCGGCATAAAAGTATTGTGCACCAGCAGGATGGTCTGGCCCTTAGTAAAAAAAGGAAGGTAAGATTGCAGGCTGCTTTTACCGGTTACGGGCAGCGGCGATGCTGAAAGTCCGAACAGCTTAAACAATTGCAGGAACCCGCCAGCACCGGTTTTGTACAACACATCTTCTTCAGGGCTTTCCTGGTTGTGAATGGTAATAACTGCACCGGCCGTGGCCTCATTAAGGAGTGCAAACATTTTACGGCCAATGCTATACGGGGCATGAGGTGCTAATACGTTCTGGTGCGGCAATGGCAACGCCTGGGTATAGGCGTTTAAAACGGCATTGTACCGCGCCCAGTTTTCAGGCGCTTTTTCATCAGCAAAACCCAGCACTTCTATAAAGTTATGCCAGCGCATGGCACTCAATTTTTTGAGGGCAATGGCATCGGTGGTATTGCAGATATCGCCCACGCCTACCGTACCATTGGCAAACATTTCCTGTGCAGCCTTCTCCATGGCCTCTTCTATGGCGGCAGCTGCAAAGCCGCGTTTGCTGATGACGTTGCAGAGAAAATCTACCAGCCCGGTATGCGGTGCCACAGCGCCTTTCAGGTGACTCAGCTCAAGATGACAATGGCAATTAACAAAACCTGGCGTAAGAATACCATCTACGGACAGTATACCATCACCGGCATCTTCCGTGGCAACCACCGCTTCAATAACGCCTTCTGCTGTGGTGAGCAGCACTGCATCTTCCTTTAATGTATACCCGTCAAACAACTGCTGCCCCCTGAACTTTCTAAACGCCATACCTGCATTCTTGGTGAGCTGCTAAGGTAAACAGAAATGCGCGCCGTACCTGTTGCCCGGCAGCGTTCCGCCAGTCAGGTTCTTTGGTTAAAATGCCGCCGATGGTTTAAATTTGCGGCTTCGTAAAAGCCGCGGCCTGAGCCGACTGGCCAACCGCGCGAGAAAAGAAGCACATGTTAGACAAGTTAGAAGCCATCAAAGCAAAGTTTACCGACCTGGGTGTAGCACTCAGTAACCCTGAGATTGTAAATAACAACCAGCGTTTTGGTGCTATGAGCAAGGAATACCGCAGCCTGGAGAAGATTGTAAAAGCCTATGAAGACTACAAGCGGCTGCTGGGCGATATCGAATTTAATAAAGAGGCGCTGAATGGCGATGATGAGGAATTGCGTGAGCTGGCAAAGGCAGAAGTAAGTGGCCTGGAAGAAAGAAAGGAAGAAATGGAAGCATCCATCCGCCAGATGCTGATACCAAAAGACCCGCAGGATGAAAAGAATGCCATTCTTGAAATAAGGGCCGGCACCGGTGGCGATGAAGCCAGTCTCTTTGCCGGCGACCTGTTACGCATGTACATCAAGTATTGTGAAAGAAGAGGATGGAAGACCGCGGTATTATCTGAAAGCGAGGGCACCGTGGGCGGTTACAAAGAAATACAGGTAGAAGTAGTGGGCGATGATGTGTATGGTACGCTCAAATTTGAAAGTGGTGTACACCGTGTACAACGCGTACCGGATACAGAAGGCAGCGGCCGCGTACATACCAGCGCCGCCACCGTGGCCGTAATGCCCGAGGCAGAGGAGGTAGACTTTGAGTTGAAAGAAAGTGATGTTAAAATGGAAACAGCCCGCAGCGGTGGCGCAGGCGGGCAAAACGTAAACAAGGTAGAAACAAAAGTTTTTCTTACGCATATACCCACCGGCGTAGTGGTGGTTTGCCAGACGGAAAGAAGCCAGCTGGGCAACCGTGAAAAAGCCATGACCATGCTGCGTACCAAATTGTATGAAGAACAGGTACGCAAACAGGAAGATGAAATTGCAAGGCAAAGAAAAAGCCTGGTAAGTACGGGCGATAGAAGCGCAAAAATACGTACCTATAATTTTCCGCAGGGGCGGGTAACTGATCATCGTATCGGACTTACGCTCTACAATCTTGACGCTGTACTCAACGGTGAAATAAAAGAACTGATTGAGAAGCTGCAATTTGCAGAGAATGCAGAAAAGATGACGCGGCAGAACTAAATTATTCATTGGTATTTACTGCCTTTATCAGCGCTGTTATTTTAATATAAAAGCTCCTCATAAAGCGTCGGCTTCCATTTTTAACATTTAACTTACTGGTCTAAATTCAACATTATGTTCGACAATCTTTTAGACCTGATAAAGCAAAACGCAGGAAGCGCTATCATTAACAATCCTGCCATTCCCAATGAGCACAATGAAGCCGCTGTATCGCTGGCGGGCACTTCTATCATGGACGGGTTAAAAAACATGCTGGCCAATGGCAATGCGCAGGATGTAATTGGTCTCTTCAATCACCAGCAGGGAGATATTGCCAGCACACCCGCGGCACAACAGATCTCCGGCGGTTTTGTAAAAAACCTCATGAACAAATTTGGCCTGCCCGAAGGCGCAGCCAGTGGTATTGCCGCCAGCCTCATACCCATGGTACTTCAAAAACTGGTACATAAAACCAATGATGCCAACGACAGCAGTTTTGACATTACCAGCATACTCGGTAACCTGGTAGGTGGTGGCAATGCAGGTGCGGGTGGCGCGGGTGGATTTAATATCCAGGATATGATAAAACAATTTGGCGGAGCAGCAGGAAATAACCAGGGGGGCGGAATAATGGATACACTCAAAGGCCTCATGGGAAAATAAATTCGGCGCTCTCGTGGAACAAACTCCCCATTAACGGATTGTTTACAAGCAACTTATTCTTACAGCCTGCAAAAATTTGATGTAAGCAATACATCGCTTACGCACCGTTAGAGCGCATTTATACTGTATTTCAGGAGAATAGTGAATAGATAAGGCATTGCATGAACACCCGTATCAAATAATTGCCGGAGGGCTTTAAACCTTTTTTAACCAACGCCATCATACTAATGGCACCTGATTTGCGTTATAGGTTTATACAAAAAGAAATTATAACTCTCTCTCATAAGCAGTCAATTTTCTCATAAGCAGTTAGTTTTGGTTACGGCCCCTGTTTCAACAGGGGCCATTTTCTTTTACTGGGTGCTGATTAACCGGATACTGCAAATACCATAGGCAATACTGCTTGCCAGCAGATCTGCAATGATATCTCCCTGGTCGAAACTCCTGTTAGGAATATAATCGCGCTGTATAAACTCCAGCAATATACCATTGAAGGCTACGAGAAGGTAAATGATAAAGAAGATGGTCTTAAGACGGGTGGCTGAAGTACCCTTTGCATAGTAATAGTAACACCAGAGACCGGTAACAGCACCAAATAAAAAAATATGAACAAATTTGTCGAAGTGCGGAATATCAAACAGGCTTTCGGAAGGAAGCGCCGAGCCTGGCAGGCACAATAAAACCTGGATGGCAATGGTAAGGGCAAGCGGAAAGAACAGGTGGCTGATGATTCGCTTTATCACACGGTAAAGTTTCTGCTAAACTAAACCATTTACGATGAAACAGGAACTGGGCTTTAAGAGAGGTATGCTGTTCTAAGTCTTGCCTACCACGTAGATGGGCATGGTGGGGGTTTTGCTACCGCCGGCATTTTCCAGCGTAATGGCAAAAGCCTGTGCCCTGGGAATATTTTTCATTTTCACCAGCCCATTGGCCTGCGCCATATCAAGCGTGCCCGCGTCTACCGGCACACCATCTACAATGGCCCATAACTGGTACTGTTTTCCACTAACAGGTTGTGGCAGATCATTTACCAGGAGGTAAACATCTTTTGTCTGTTTATTCCAGTAAACAGTGGTGGCGCTTTCTGGTGCAACGGCCTGGCCCTTCATGGCTACCACGGCCATATTGGTGTCTTTTACAATCTGGAAGTTAGATTCATACTGCTGCAAACGGGTTTGCATGATGGTATTGTTGCTGGCCATCTGCTGGTTCTGCGCAATAAGATCACTGAGTTGTGCAGAGGTATTTTTATACTGGCTGTAGAAATAAAAATTAAGCAGGGTGCTTCCCAGCAGTAAAATTACTGAAGCGGCCGCCAGCCATTTTACGGTATTCATAGAACGAACCGGTGCGGGCGTTACAGCAATACCATCTGTTCTTTCCGTATTGTTACCAGCAAGAGTGGCTACCGGTGAAAGCTCAATAGCCTCCCAAATTTTTTGTTTGATGGCGGCGGGTGCCGGCATAGCATTATCAAGCGCATGGCGTTCAAGGCTTATTTCAAAAGCCTCCTTTGCCTGTTGCAGTTCCGGGTGCACTGAAAGCAGCTGTTCAAAAGCAGCTTTTTCTTCGTTGCTGGCCAAACCCAGCACGTAGCTTTCAATGATTCCGCTTGATATGTATTCCTGTATATTCACTTGATAAAATCTCTCAGTTGCGTTAATGCGCTTCTTATTCTTGTTTTAACGGTTCCCAACGGTAAGCTTTCTATTTCTGCTATCTCTTCATGGGTATAGCCTTTAAAATACGCCAGGTCTATCAGTACCCGGTGTTCGGCTTTTAATTTATTCACTATTTTTTTTAGACCGATATTATCTACGTTCTGTTGTACGGTGCTGCCTCCCTTGTCAAAAAAATCCGTTTCGGGCAATACCTGGTTTTTCTGGCTGTTCTGGTAGGCTTTAGACCGCACCATGTCTATGGCTAAATTACGGGCTACGTTCAACATCCATGTAAAGAGCCTTCCCTTGCTGGCATCGTAACTTTCAATTTTTCGCCAGATGTTTACAAAAACTTCCTGTAATACATCACTCGCCAGTTCTTTATCGGGCACCACCTGTAGTACAATACTGTACAGGGCACCGGAATAATTGTCGTACAGATAGCTGAAGGACTGCTGATCCTTTGCTTTCAGTGACATAACCAGTTCCTGTTCATTATATGTAACAGTATTGTTCAAGCAGGTCTGTGTGTTAGTGGAAGCGGTTTTTAAAATATGGCTATTCAAAAACCGTCAATCCATGTACGAAATATTTTTTGCTGTGGATTTAACCAATAACTCCCTGGTAAGCAGCTGCATCTAATAATTTAGCAACGTCTGCCGGGTTGTCAACGGTCATTTTCACCATCCAGCCCTGGCCATAAGGATCTGTATTTACCAGTTCGGGCTGATTGGCTAATGCGGGGTTCACTTCATTAATTGTACCAGAAACGGGAAGGAAGAGATCGCTCACCGTCTTTACAGCCTCTACGGTGCCAAATACAGCTTCTGCATGCAATGGTTTGCCCACCGTTTCAATCTCTACGTACACAATATCGCCCAGTTCACCCTGTGCAAAGTCAGTAATGCCAATGGTAGCAATATCGCCTTCCAGTTTTATCCATTCATGATCTTTGGTGTAGCGGAGTTCCTCAGGTAGATTCATAAAAATTATTTTATGTTGCAAAGATTAGGAAAACTGGCTAAATACCGGCAACTGTTTCTGCGTTGCTGCCATCACCCGCTTTTAACCCCGCTTCTTTACGGTGGGTAGTTTTTTGATGCTTGCTTTTTTCTTTGCCTTACCTTGCTGTCATGAGAATAGAACACCTTGCCCTCTGGACGCACCAGTTAGAAGCATTAAAGGACTTCTATGTTCAGTTTTTTGGGGCCATACCCAATGAAAAGTACTACAACCCGGTAAAACAATTCAGTTCCTATTTTCTTTCCTTTTCAGACGGGGCCCGGCTGGAGCTGATGCATATGCACAGCATTCCAGCCAATGCCAATGATCCGCAGCGGCAAGCCACCGGCCTCATCCATTTTGCCATTAGTACCGGCAGCAAGGAAGCCGTTGAAGCACTCACCGAAAAAATAAGACAGGCCGGCCTGCCGGTACTGTCTGAGCCCAGGTGGACCGGAGACGGTTATTATGAAAGCGTGGTAGCAGACCCAGACAATAACCGGATAGAAATAACCATTTAGTAAACTAACAGGCAACCCTAAGCGCATTATTGCCGCTGTGCCACCCATTTTCTTTTGATCATCTTCACCAACCTATACATACATCTATGCAGCCAATTGAAATACTCGGCTATGTGGCCGGCACCATGTCTTCACTGGTTTTTTTACCACAGGTTATCAAAACCTGGAAAACAAAATCTGCGCACGATATTTCGCTGGTGATGTTCCTGTTTGCAACCACCAGCGTGGTACTTTGGCTTATTTATGGCATCATCATAAAAAATGGTTCAATAATTTATACCAATAGTACGGTACTGTTTCTGTCTTGTATCATGCTGTATTTTAAACTCAAGTACAAATAATATGTTTGCCGGTATCACCGCCTTTGCAAAACATAAGCCCGGGCTCACCATGGGTTTTCTGCTGGCTGTCAGCAGCCTGCTGCTGGGCATGTGGGTGGCAGCCTTGCCGGCCATTAAATTGCGGCTGGGCCTCACCGATGGTTCGCTGGGGCTTTCTTTGTTACTATCGCCCGTAGGCTCACTCACCGGTGTGGTATTGGCTTCATGGTTGTTTAGCAGGGTGAAAGTGGGCAAATGGCTGCTGGCCGGACCCGCCATTCAATCCATCCTTTTTATTGGCATGGTCACCGTGCAGCATCGCCTCGTTTTCTGGATATTGCTTTTTGCCACCGGGTTAATTGGCTTCTTTAACGGCGTTTCTATCAATGCAGTGATTGATACCATAGAAAAAAAATACCAGCGCCGCATCATGAGCAGCTGCCATGGCATGTACAGCCTCGGCGGTGGTGTAAGCATTGGACTGGCCGCCATCTTTTACAGCCTGCACATAGCACCCTTATGGCAAATTGTGTTTGTGGCCAGCTGCATCCTGCTTACACTCGCGGGCATACGCCATCACCTGCTGGTGCACAAACTGTATATTCATTCCGGCTCTTCGCTGGCCGCACCACCGCTTTCTGTGATTGGACTTGCCTTTATCTGTTTTGTAAGTTTTATGGGCGAAGGCAGCATTGCCGACTGGAGCGCTATCTACATGAAAGAATCTCTGCACAGCAGTATTGCCATGGCCGGTCTGGGGTACGGCGGCTTTTCTGTAATGATGGCCATTGGAAGATTTAACGGAGATGCATGGATACCACGCGTTGGGGCAAAAAAAATTGTAATTGCGGGCACACTAGTGGCTGCCACCGGCTTTCTGCTGGCCACCGCATTCCCTTTTAAGGCCACGGCCATTGCGGGTTTTAGCCTGGTTGGCCTCGGCTATGCCTGTGTGGTACCCATTCTATTCAGCGCGGCGGCCAATGTACCCGGCATCAGCCCGGCGGTAGGTATTTCCTCCATCGCCAGCGGCGGTCTTATCGGTTTCTTGTTTGGCCCCTCTGTCATTGGCATGGTAGCGGAAAAGTTTACGCTGGCCGCCGGTCTTTCGGTAGTGCTGGTATTGAACTGTATTGCCGCCTACGTAGCCACACGCAACAGGTTTCTGGCAACAGACAGCAATGCTCCCTATCCTGAACGCTGACGATGATTGTAATTGCATTTTTCGATACACCTGCCTACGTATATTCTCCCATGGCTGAGTATCTTTATCAGCACAAAACAATACCGCAGCACGGTTAAATATCAATAAACAACAGCATTGTATGGAGCAAAAGATTAACACCATCATCTTCGATCTTGGCGGGGTTCTGTTAGACTGGAACCCGATGTATGTTTACGATGAACAGTATTTCAGCAGCCAGGAAAAGCGCGATTACTTTTTTTCACGCATTTGCACCAGTGAATGGAATGAAGAACAGGATGCAGGAAGATCTATCAGCGAGGGTACGGAAGTACTCATCAAACAATTTCCGGAATGGGAACAGCCCATCAGGGATTATTACGGACGGTGGACAGAAATGCTGCGCGGTCCCATCCATGAAACGGTTGATCTTTTTAAACAACTAAAAGACAGTGGCCGTTACAAATTATACGCACTTACCAACTGGCAGGCTGAACTATTTGAAATTGCATTGGTACGTTACGGCTTTCTGCAATGGTTTCATGGCAGACTGGTCAGCGGTGTAGAAAAAACCCGGAAACCCTTTCCTGCATTTTACCAGTTGCTATTACAACGTTTTTCCATTGACCCGGCAAAGGCTGTTTTTATAGATGATAACCTGCGCAACGTTGACGGTGCGGAAGCCGTAGGTATAAAAAGTATCCACTTTCAATCACCCGCACAACTGGCCGACAGCTTACGTGCCCTGCAAATTGACTGGTAAGGCATTGACGTATTACTTTCAGAATCCACCAAAATGAAATACCTTAATACAAATTAGGGTTGATGAACGCAGCAGATGAACAGGCGCAGGAGCAGGCAAACGTACGTTGCAGAAGCTGCAGGGCATACGCACGGGTAACAGACAATTATTGTATGGACTGCGGCTTTCCGCTGCGGGGTACACCGGAAGAACAAAGAGACTTTATAGAGATTCGCCGTGGTCATGAAATGGAAATGGACCTGCTGCGTTCAAAAATAGTAGCTGCCAGAAATACTTTGTTTGTATTAGGCGGTTTCTTCCTGGTCTATGGTTTAATGACGCCTGCATTTAAAAGAGCCGATGAAAACACTGCGGCCATTCTTGTTTCTAACCTTTCTGTGGCGCTCATGTTTGTGTTATTGGGCGTTTGGGCCAGCACTAAGCCGGTGGCCTCCATTGTTTCAGGAATGGTGCTTTATTTGCTGCTTCAGCTTATTAATTTTTTGGCAAGCCCGTCTGCCATATTTCATGGCATCATTCTCAAAATTATCATTGCCAGCTTTCTTGTTAAAGGACTAAGGTCTGCATGGACGGCTGAAAAACTGCGCAAGCAATACCAACTCTGATGGAAACTGTTGATACCACGGCCAGCACCGCACCCATCTGTACGCACTGTCAGCAATCCATTTCGCCGACAGCCAAATATTGTCATCATTGCGGTGTACTACAAGTGGCGGTGCCCGATATTGAAGAGGCGCTGCAACACCAGGAGCGATTGATCATCCTTGGGGTCTTCTTTGCTATTCAGCTGGGCATTTGCCTGTTTTCCAACTTTGGCCATTACCAGCGCGGGCTCTGGCCGATACTCCTTGCAGACCTTGCACTGTCTGTTTTTACGCTGGTGTTTGCGGCGTATTTCCGGAAAGAATTGCGGCCATTATTTTCATGGAAACATTTTTCCGTTGCTAAGGCACTGTCGTATGCAAGCACGGCCATCATTGCGGCAATAGTGGTTAACTACCTGGTAAAGTGGCTTAACAAAAGCATCTTTGATACGGAGTCTTATTACTATTATGCTTTTAGTCAGCTCAAGTATGCCAAAATAGTAACGCTGCTTTCCGTAGCACTGCAACCGGCCATCTTTGAAGAACTGGCATTTCGTGGCGTGCTGCAACAAGGATTATTAAAAGTAACTGATAGCCGGCAGGCTATTTTTATATCGGCCTTTATGTTTGCCCTCCTGCACATGAGTTTTGTCTCTTTTTTCTGGCTACTGCCATTTGCACTCTGGCTGGGCTATGTAAGAATGAAGGAAGAAACTATCTGGTATGGCGTCCTCATCCATTTTTGTTTTAACAGCACTGCCTGCTTTTTTGAATTCTTTCAGTTGAATTTGTTTTAGGAAAAGTCAAAATTCAAAAGTAAAAAGTCAAAAAGCTTTTGCTTCGCTTGTTTCACGCGGCGGGAAGGCGAGGCAGCGGGCGCGGATCTCTGTTAGCTCTGCTAGCCCTGTGCGAAAATTAAAAAATTCAAAAGTAAAAATTCAAAATTCAAAAAACTTTTGCTCTGCTTGTTTCACGCTGGGGGCGGAAAGAGGCAAGTCACAACCGTCTGACCCTTGGTCTGACGGCTTAAGGCGAGGAGGGGAAATTGCAGGTAATGCTCATCGGGCAAGTCGCTGTAAGTGCAGCCCCGTCAGACCAAGGGTCAGACGGGGATCGCTGCTCCTTCGCTAAGAACTGTTTCGAGCCAGAGGCTCGGAAGAACATATGAATACGAAGTCTGGAGACTTCGTATAGCGGCCGTAAAAATTCAAAAAGCTTTTGCTCGGATAATTTCACGCGGCGGGAAGGCTAGGGTTCCTTATCTCTTTCTTCTCCTTTTCTCTTTCTTCTCTTAGCAAAAGAACTAAGAACTACAAGATTTACTTCCCCAGGCTGATGCCTAGACTAAGTATCAGCTCCGCAGTACCAAAAGCCTGACGTGCCGAACCCTGGTAGATATGCAGATGAGCGTAGCGTGCGTAATCAAGCTTGCCGGCAAATTCAAGGTAGACGTGGCGGTAAAAAGTACCCCGCAGCGCGCCTTCAATGCCGGTATTCCATCCGCCAATCTGGAAGTCTGGGTTGTTTTCCGGCTGATCAAAAAATTTGTTCTGTACATGCGGAATAAGAGGACCGATCCCAAACTTAGAAATACCGTCTAATTTAATTGTGCCGCTGCGGTTACTGCTGAGATGCCAGCGCTTCATGATATTGAAGAGTAAAAAATTAGCACCATTGTTCAGGAAATAGTAGGAGCTGCTATCTGCACCCACCCTATCATTTTGCACAAACCTTACCTCCTTGTCTACCGGCTTATTGTTCATCATGCCTTTGATGTGCACCAGCTGGTTATCACTAACTATGAATTTGGTATGATCAAAGTTGATTTCTATACCCCAGTCTTGTTTGTTGCCGAAGAAATAACCAATACGGTAATTGTATTGCGGTATGGTAAGCGCTTTTGAAAACAGGCCTTCATCCCAGCCGCGATGGTCGTGCCCGCGGATATTTTTAAAGGAATAGTCGTTGCCCAGGCTGGGCTGACTGATTTTTATACTACTGTGGGTGTACCATTCAGTATTGTATCCCCACGAAAAATAAAATTCGCCTTTTCTTTGTCTTGCCTTTTGCGATTGCCCTGTGAATGCACAAAACAGAATCAGGGCAGTGATGAGCCCCGCAGCCTTAACATTTCTCATAATTTTGGTTACCAGGTTTAACTTTTCCAGTGCCATTGTTCTAAGCCCGGGCAAAGATATTGGGTTTCTTTGTTCCTCTATTAACGTCAAATGTTAACCGCTATTTTGAGGCGTGAATAATTCCTGCCTGTTTAATGGCGGCCATGCCGGAAGTTTTTATACCTA
>DATJGC010000618.1:0-6985 GCA_035495345.1 Chitinophagaceae bacterium
GCGGCATGCATCATATGGTGATGGTTGTTCCAGTAAATACCCACGTAAACAAAACTCAGCACATAGCTGATGAATACCGGGAGCAGGGGTTTAAGTGAGGCCAACGAATCTCCGTGCGGCACCTTCATCTCCAATACCATAATGGTGATGATGATGGCCATTACACCGTCGCTGAAAGCTTCCAGTCGTCCTTTGCCCATGCTCATTGGTTAATTGATGATTACTGCAATAATACCACAAACTGCCACAATCTTATGGCAAATAAGAAAACCTTTTATGCTGTTTTGTGTTTTACTTTTGCAACCAAATAAACCAGATGGCCTACCGCTCGTTAGAAGCCTCTTTACTAGACCTTGAAAAAAACGGCCAGCTGGTACGCGTAAAAGAACAGGTAGACCCCTATCTAGAAATGGCTGCCATTCACCTGCGCGTGCATGAAGCCGCAGGCCCCGCGCTCTTGTTTGAAAACGTAAAGGGTAGCAAATACCGCGCTGCGGCCAATATTTTTGGCACCCTGCAAAGAAGCAAATTCATTTTTCGTGATAGCCTTGCGCTTGTTCAGCAACTGATAGCGTTAAAGAATAATCCTGTACAGGCCTTTCGCCATCCTTTGCGCAATGCCGGCGCCGGCCTGGCAGCCATAAAGGCCCTGCCATTAAGAAATCCACTGCAACGCCCTGCCACCACCGAAATTACCATCGGCGCATTACCATTAATACATCACTGGCCAAAAGACGGGGGCGCGTTTGTAACGCTGCCACAGGTGTATACGGAAGATGTACGGCAACCTGGTATTATGCACGCCAACCTGGGCATGTACCGCATACAGCTCAGCGGCAACCAGTACGTGGCCGATAAGGAGATTGGGCTTCATTACCAGTTGCACCGCGGCATTGGTGTGCACCAGACCGCTGCTAACGCCAAAGGACAAGCGCTAAAAGTAAGTGTCTTTGCCGGTGGTCCGCCTGCGCATACGGTAGCAGCAGTAATGCCCTTACCCGAAGGCATCAGTGAAATGACCTTTGCCGGCGTACTGGGCGGCAGGCGCTTCCGCTACAGGTATGAAGATGGCTATTGCATCAGTACCGATGCAGATTTTGTGATCACGGGTGAAGTGCACCCAGGTGAAAACAAACCGGAAGGCCCCTTTGGTGATCACCTTGGCTATTACAGCCTTCAGCATCCCTTTCCGCTGATGAAGGTGCATAAAGTGTATGCAAAAAAAGATGCTATCTGGCCTTTTACGGTGGTGGGCCGCCCGCCACAGGAAGACACCAGCTTTGGGCAGCTGATACATGAAATTGCCGGTGATGCCCTGCAGGCAGAAATACCCGGCCTGCGTGAAGTACATGCGGTAGATGCTGCCGGTGTGCACCCCCTGCTACTGGCCATTGGCAGCGAACGGTATACACCCTATATGCCTGCAAAACAGCCGGCAGAAATCTTAACCATTGCCAACCACATACTGGGCACCGGTCAATTGAGCCTTGCTAAATTTTTATTCATCACGGCAGCTGCTAACGGTGAACTGCATACGCATAACATAGAACAATTTTTTCAGTATATATTGGAGCGCATACAACTGCAGCGTGATATTCATTTTTATACCAACACCACCATTGACACGCTTGACTATTCCGGCACCTCGCTGAACAGCGGCAGCAAAGTGGTAGTGGCCGCTTATGGTGAAGTGATAAGAACGCTGGCCACGGAGATTCCTGCCTGTATAACGGAGCTAGGGCTTGTACAGCAGGCGGCCCTGGTAATGCCCGGCATACTGGCCATTCAATTGGGGTCATTTACAAATTACCAGGAGGCGCACCAGCAGATGGAACAACTGGACCAGGCCTTGCAACCCCATATTGACGCATTGTCAACCGTTCCGTTTATTATTGTGTGTGATGATGCCCGTTTTGCCGCGGCCAGCATCGCTAACTTTTGCTGGATCAGCTTTACGCGTTGCAACCCATCGCATGACATGTATGGCATTGGAAGTTTTACTGAAAACAAGCATTGGGGCTGCAGGGGACCGCTGATCTTTGATGCACGTATAAAACCCCACCATGCGCCGCCGGTAGAAAAAGACCCGGCTACAGAGCAAAAGATCAACCGACTGTTCAGCAGGGGAGGCAGCCTGCATGGTCTGGGATTGTAATGATTGTTTTTATAGTCCGTTAGGCTGTACCTGCCAATTGCCCCCTGTCATTTTTTTTTGAGAGATTTCTGCGCAAAGCGTTTAAGCATCCGGCTGATTGTATAACTTCATACTCTATTAGTAAACTTGTTTTGAATGCGAAAAATATTGTGTGGCCTGGTAGCTGTGTTGGCCGTGATGTCATTGACTGCGCAAAAAGCGGCAGGTGTAAAAAAAGTCTCTGTAAAAAGCAATACCCCGTTTACGCTGGAGAACACGCTGCTGTGGGAGATAAGCGGTAACCATCTTACAAAACCATCTTACCTGTTTGGTACCATGCACCTGCTATGTGCTGCAGATGCGCAACTCAGCGATTCATTGCGCTTTGCCATTGCCAGTACACAACAGGTGTATTTTGAGATTGACTTAGATAATATGATGGAAACGCTGGGCGCCATGCGTTACCTCAGCATGAACAACAATACAAAGTTGTCTGACCTGCTCACCGAAGAAGAATACGAACGCGTGAGAGATTATTTCAAAAAGAATAAAACGATGCTGCCGCTCACCATGATGGAGCGACTTAAACCGTATTTCATCAGTTCCATCATTGCAGAAAGTAAATTTCCCTGTGCAGAAAAAGATGGCATGGAGCAGGTGATCATGAAGCAGGCAAAGAAAGACAATAAGCCCATCAACGGGCTGGAGACCATCCAGTTCCAGGCAAGCGTTTTTGATAGCATTCCTTACCAGCGCCAGGCAAAGGACTTGCTGAAAATGATAGACAGCGCCGCCGTAAAAGAAGACAGCAGCGATGCACAACTGGTAGAAGTGTACCGGCAGCAGGATCTCAACAAGATGCAGCAGCTCACCGCCGATGAAGAATCTATGAAAGAATATCTTGATTTGCTCTTGTACAACCGCAATGCACGCTGGGCCACCAAAATGCCCGCCATCATGCGTGATGCACCTGCCCTGTTTGCAGTGGGTGCCGGTCACCTGGGAGGGGAGAAGGGCGTTATCAACTTACTGAGAAAAGCAGGCTTTACCGTAAGACCCGTAAAGCATGTACCCGGTGTGGAAATGATCGTAAACTGATGGCAAAAAAAATGACCTGCCAGGCAGATCATTAATTCCGCGGATCTTGGTCCGCGCCCTAAATAAAATAATGGCGGGTAAGATAGCCCGCCGGTGTATTAAAATCTTTCCAGTCCGCTAAAGAAGAAATCGCCTTCAATTTTTGCATTCTCATCGCTATCGCTGCCATGTATGGCATTTTCACCCAATGAAGCTGCAAACAATTTGCGAATGGTATTGGCTTCCGCCTTTGCAGGATCTGTGGCACCAATCAACTTACGAAACTCGGCTACCGCATTGTCTTTTTCCAGTATGGCTGCATAAATAGGCCCGCTGCTCATAAACTCCACCAGCTCTCCATAAAAAGGACGCGCGGCATGCACGGCATAAAATTCGCCCGCTCTTTCTGCTGTTAAACGGGTAAGTTTAAGCGCTACTATGCGGTATCCTTCCTTGATGATCCTGTCTAAAATGGCGCCGCCATGACCTGCACGAAAGGCATCCGGCTTTATCATCGTAAATGTTCTGTTGCTCATACTGTTTTTTCTTTTGGGTGGCAAAACTAAGGCAAAGTTGCTGGTTTGATACTTTCATTACCGGCTTTTTATGTTAAAAGCCGCCTACAGGCTTAAAAAACAGGCATATTCTAACTATTTCAACTGCAAAGTTTACCTACCTTCGCCACCGTTTTATGAAACCTATTGCAGCTATTTTTCCATTACTGACAGCGGAGCCAAGGCGTGTAGTCATTACCACGCACCAAAAGCCAGACCCCGATGCCATGGGCTCTTCACTGGGCCTTTATCATTTTCTTACAGGCCTCGGGCATACGATAACCGTTGTATCGCCCACCAACTGGCCCAGTTTTTTAAACTGGATGCCCGGCTGTAACAAGGTAATCGACTTTGAATACCGCCGCCAGGAGGCAGAAGCCGTACTAAAACAGGCTGAATGGTTGTTCTGCCTTGATTTCAATACACTTTCCCGCACCAAGCAAATGGCACCGGTGATTGAAGCCATGTCTTGCGTAAAGATCCTGATAGACCATCACCAGCAACCGGAAGAAGCTGCTTTTACCTATGGCATCAGTGATGTTACCAAAAGTTCTACTTCAGAAATGGTGTACGATTTCATCGTAAACAGCGGTCACCGCAACAGCGTAAACCTGGCCATGGCAGAATGCCTCTATGCAGGGGTAATTGGCGATACCGGTTCTTTCAGGTTTGCCGCCGCTACCGGCAGTGTACATACGATGGTAGCACATCTTAAAGAAACAGGCTTTAACCATACCCAGGTGCATGAAAATATTTACGACAATTTCCTGGAAAACCGCCTGCGGTTTATTGGCATGGCCCTGCTGCACCGCATGGAAATCATGTATGAATACAACACTGCGCTGATTGCCATTACCAAGAACGACCTCCTCAAATTTGATATAAAAACCGGCGATACGGAAGGCCTTGTCAACTACCCGCTCACCATTCAGGGTATAAAACTGGCGGCCATTGTGATAGACAGGGATGAAGAGCGCAAATGGAGTTTCCGCAGCAAGGGAGAATTTGATACCAACACATTTGCCCGCACCTATTTTAATGGTGGCGGACATTATAATGCCTCCGGCGGAAAATCTTCAGACTCTTTAGAGAAAACGGTACAGAAATTCAAACAATCTATAAAGGAAAACGCATCTTTATTACAATAACAATCAATCATGAAAAAACAACCTGTTTATTTTTTAGTACTCGTGGTAGCATCGGTGCTGGCCCTTGCTGCCTGCAAAAACAATGTGGATTATAAGAAGACGAAGAGCGGCGTGATGTACAAAATCTTTGGCAACTCAAAAGATTCTGTGGTAAAGGCAGGCAATATAATGAAGATCAATTACACCATTAAAATAGGCAGCAGCGATTCTGTGTTGCAGACTTCTGTAGGCAAAATGCCATTGTTCATTCCTATTGAAGGCAATGTGCCACCCGATGCTTACTCACCACTGGAAGTCTTCAGCATGTTGCGCAATGGAGACAGTGCCGTTATTGTACAGCTGGTAGATACCCTGCTGAAGAAAAACCCGGGCGGACAAATGCCACCGTTTTTTAAGAAGGGCGACAAACTCATTACCGTTGTAAAAGTGTTGAACATCTTCGGCTCACAGGAACTGGCAGGCAAAGACCGTGAAGCAGAAGCACAGAAAGAACAGGTGCGCATGGAAAAAGAAGTGGCAGACGACCTGGTAAAAAGCAATGCAGAAATGACCGCATGGTTGCAGAAAAAAAATATCAATGCACAAAAAACAGGCAGGGGCACTTATGTAGAAGTAAAAGAACCCGGCACCGGTGAGCAGGCCACTGAAGGCAAATTTGTAACAGTACGTTATGAAGGGAAAACGCTTGATGATGGCAAAGTGTTTCAGTCTACCCTCGACCCAAAAACACCCGCTTATACTTTTCAGCTGGGTTCCAAAACAAATGGTTCCATCGCCGGTTTTGATGAAGGACTTCGCTTGTTTAAGAAAGGCGGCAAAGGCACTATCTATATACCCGGACCGCTGGCCTATGGCAAGAACCCACCACAGGGCTCTGCTTTTAAACCCAATGCGGCTATGATTTTTGACATTGTGCTGGTAGAGGTAAGCGATACCCAACCCGCGCCACCGCAGCAGCAACAACTGCCTCCTGAAATAAGAGAGCAAATGGAAAAGCAAATGCGCGAAAGACAACAGCAGCAACAACAACAACAGAAACCTGGCAATTAATTTTGCTTATAATTTTAAAAACCGGCAGCATTTCGCTTGCCGGTTTTTTTATTTTTATTTGAAGAGTAACAGCAGCATTCTTTCCTCAGTCAGCATCATTGTAGGCGCAAAAAAGGGTAATGGCTTCCACCGCTTCCTTTACATCATGTACCCTGAGGATGTGGGCGCCCTGCGGCAGGGCCAGTGTGTGCAATACGGTACTGCCGTTTAATGCTTCTGCGGCACTACTGCCAAGGGTTTTGTAGACGGTGCCCTTGCGCGAAAGCCCAACCATGATGGGCTTCTTCAGCATCTTAAGCACCTGCATTCTTTTCAGCAAAGAAAAATTCTGGGCAATGGTCTTTGCAAACCCAAAGCCAGGGTCTATGATAACATCATGGATACCCGCTTTCTGGCAACTGGCGGTTCTCTCAATAAAATAATCCAATACTTCCACGGCAATATCATCATAGCTGGCCAGTTGTTGCATGGTTTGCGGGTTGCCCTTCATATGCATACAGATAAAGGGGGTTTGCAACGCCGCTACGGTGCTTAGCATCTGCGGGTCTAATAGTCCTCCGCTAATATCATTTACCAGCACGGCACCGGCTGAAACGGCTTCAGCAGCCACGCGCGCATAAAAGGTATCAATAGAAATAATTGCTTCGGGGAAACGTGTATGTACAGCGGCCACTGCGCTGATAACGCGCGCTAATTCTTCTTCCTCACCCACATGCGTACTGCCGGGGCGCGTGCTTTGTCCGCCCATATCCAGCATGGCGGCTCCCTCGTTCAGCATACGTTCCGCCGTTTGCAGCAGGTTGTTTTCGCTGGCGCGACTGCCCTCAAAAAAAGAATCTGGTGTGGTGTTGATAATGCCCATCACCAGCGGCCTGGTAATAACAAGCAATCTTCCCCTGCAATTCAATGTAAACATTGGCCGTATAGTATTATTTTTGAACGCTAAAGTTGAGGAATAATTTTCATTAATAACCGATGAGCCAAACCAACCAGCAGTACGATACCGTAACAGAACGCTGCCG
>DATJGC010000619.1:0-2675 GCA_035495345.1 Chitinophagaceae bacterium
GCAGGCGTTTCAATAAAATGGTCTTCTCCCCCGGCCCACTTCATGGCAGTACCCTGCGTTTTAACCAGTACCAAATTATTATCCGGCCCTTCGCGCAGGAGCTCTGCATCCTGGCTGTCAGCGTATGCCTTTGTAACCAAAAACGCATACACCGCCTGGTGCGGCGATGAACTGCCTGCAAAGCCGCCGGGCACGTACATGAATTTATTGGTGGCATTGTTATAAGTGGTAACCGGGTTGTTGTTGATATTGTCTGCGCCCTTTGTTTCCAATACAGGCTGGCTGTTGCTAAAAGGCTGCAATAAATTATTGCCGTTGATAGTACTGTTAGGCCAGATGGCTACCTTGCTGCCATCTGCCCCGTTGATGTCATTGCCCTTCACCCAAAGCTGCACAAACTTGAATGCGCCACCCGGCGTGGGCGAGGGGGTTGATTTTACCAGCGAAATATCATCGAGCACAAAGTCGTTCCCCACACCGGTGGCAGTATTGTTTGTAATGGCAATTTCCGCGGTGGTGCTGGCTCCGGAATGCCAGTGAAAGCTATACTTCTTCCAGCCCACATCACCCACCACCAGTGTTTGCACCGCGGGCGATAGCGGGGTGTTGTTTATTGTTGGGAGCAACGCAGCAGCTGTCTCGGTAGGCGCATCGCTTTTAAATAATCCCTGGTTAGACATGTAAAAGCTCAACGTATAATCTGTATTAGGACTTACAGTCACGGGGAAGTAAGTACGCCATACCTGGTCGCCCGTAATATAGGTGCAACCATCATCTGTTGTATTGTTCAGCATAAACCTTCCACCCTGCACGCCGGAAGCATCCTGGGTAAATACTTCTGTGCCATTTACAAAGAGTCCGTTCTGGCAACCCGTATTGTATTTATAGTAAGCTGAATTGCCGGTACCCGTGCCATTAAAGGTTACATAGTTATTCACCGGTGCCTCATCAAAATGTTCTGCAAAAACGGTATCACCCACAGCACAGGATTTTACGCTGATGACAATGGGGTTGGCCGACCATGCCGACCACTCAGCGGTTGCAGTTGCTTTGTAACGCGCACGGTACCTGCCCGGTGCGGTAGCGGTAAATACATTGGCGCCGGCACCTGTAATATTGCTGAAGCCATTACCATCGTCTCGCTGCCATTCATAGGCAAAGAAGCCAGGGGTTACACCCATGGTGGCGCGCACGGGATCTGTATTGCAAAAAGTATTGTTCTGATAATACAGCAAGGGCTGCGCTTTTGACGCCCTGTTCCAGTAATCCGTTAGCATAGACTGCCCGTTGATAGTTCGTTGCGCCCATTGCGCATCCCAGGTATAATGACCGGCGGTGGGATAATACGTCAGGAAAAAATTGCCGCCCTTTGCGTTGAACTGATCATGCACCGTAAGCACGGTGATGGGATAGGGATTAATGTCTTTTCCGCCAGCAGCAATGTAAAGCGGCACATGCACAAAGGCATCTATATTGCCGGATACATCTGTTAAAGAGGGTGGACTGGACGCAATGACAGCAGCAATGCGTTTTGGAAAGAGGCTGGCATATTTTACAGCGCCCAATGCGCCGGCCGATATGCCCATGGAAATAACCCTGTCTGCGTCTAACCCGTTATACATTTGCAACGTATCCAGGATATCATTCAGTGGAGAAATATTAGTTGCATCCCATTGGGCACCTGCACCGTTATCATCCACCATCAGCTGCGGAAACAAGAGAAAAGCGTTGAAGCTGCCCGTATAAATATAATACCGAAAAGTATTGGCCCCTACAAAGAGTTGATAGCCGTTATCGCGGTTAATGCCGGCTGCATTGTGCGCATTACTAAGCTCGGCCGCCTCTCCGCCGCCATGCAGGAAAACAATTAAAGGATATTTTTTTGATGGATCATAATGTTCGGGAAAGCGTAGCCTGAACGACATATTATTGTAGCGGTAAGATTTAAAATCTCCCTGGTAAAAACTAACCGATTTGTGCTGGCTGGTATCATGCACCCAGTGCTGAATTTTTCCATTCACTGGCACAGGGTTGTTGAGAGAACCCGCCGGCGCGTTGGGGTCATAAATATAATCGCCATCCAGCGGACTCATTACATTCTGTGCAGTTCCAGGCAGCGAAAGAGACAGGATCAACCATAACAGAAGAAAACGGAGGTACATGATATTTTTCTTTTTGAGTTATTTCGAAAAAACGCAATCGCAACGGGTGAGTTACCCGGTATGTAAGCACAATGTTTTTGAAAGGATATCAGTGAAGGAGCAAGGAAACTTTGCAACCAATGAATGGTGAGGTTATTATTTGATAAATGGATTATCAGTATGGCGCGCAATGTAGATACAAACTGCATCAGGGGCAAGCAGGCCAACTAAAACTTAAAAAATTTAGTTATTCTTCTACATATGAATGAAATTGTTAATGCAATGACGCAGTTAGTATTATAAAAGATGAGCAAGTGTTGGGCTTGAATGTCATCGTTCACTGTACATAATTTTAATATTACCTACTTCAACAGCGCGCAGGTGTTTTTAATTTTAAAATCGATGAATGTCTACAAGCGCAACAGTGGCTTGCTAGTATCTTAATGCCTGTTGCAGTAAACGCCGGCATTCACAGAGCGGTGACTGGCTGCAGAAGAAAAGAAATTCCGATATCCAAATCCTACTTTATGAAAA
>DATJGC010000620.1:0-5752 GCA_035495345.1 Chitinophagaceae bacterium
GATACCATTCTCGTCGAGGTCCTTCGTAGCTTCTTCAGAAACGTTCGGAATATCCGGTGTCAGCTCTTCTTCACCCAGCTTGGTATCGCGCACTTCCAGTTCATATTCTGAAATATGGATGGAAGTGAACAGGTCTTCGCGGGCTACTTTTTCATTGATCACAATGGCATCTTCAAAGTTGTAGCCCTTCCATGGCATGAAGGCCACTTTGAGGTTACGGCCCAATGCCAGTTCGCTGTCTTTTACGGCGTAGCCTTCGCTCAGGAAATCATCTTTCTTTACACGCTGGCCTTTCTTCACCGCAGGTTTTTGCGAGATAGAAGTTTCCTGGTTGGTCTTTATAAACTTGGTAAGATGATAAATTTTCAGATCTTCTTCAAAGCTTACCAGGCGGTCTGTATCGTTCCTGTCGTAGCGAACATGTATTTCATTACCATCTACATATTCAACAATGCCTTCGCCATCTGCCAGCAACTGCACGCGAGCATCTCTCGCTGCCTTTGCTTCCAGCCCGGTACCAACAATGGGCACCTGCGGACGGATCAGCGGAACGGCCTGGCGTTGCATGTTAGAACCCATCAGCGCACGGTTGGCATCATCATGCTCCAGGAAGGGAATCAGTGATGCGCTCAATCCTACAATCTGGTTGGGTGCCACGTCCATGAATTCCACTTCTTCTCTTTCAAGAATGGGGAAGTCACCGGTCTGGCGTGATATAATTTTCTGCTCAGCAAAATGACCCTTATCATCCAGCGGGGTATTTGCCTGCGCAATTTTTGCGGTATCTTCTTCTTCTGCACTCAGGAACTCGAGTTCCTTCATGTTCACTTTACCATTTACCACCTTGCGGTAAGGGGTTTCAATAAAGCCCATTTCATTGATCTTGGCATGCACACAAAGTGTAGATATCAAACCAATATTGGGTCCTTCAGGTGTTTCAATGGTACAAAGCCTTCCGTAATGAGAGTAGTGTACGTCACGTACCTCAAAACCGGCGCGCTCACGACTAAGACCACCTGGTCCGAGTGCGGAGATACGGCGTTTGTGCGTGATTTCGCTCAGCGGGTTGGTCTGATCCAGGAACTGCGATAACTGCGAGGTTCCAAAGAATGAGTTGATAACAGAAGAAAGTGTTCTGGCGTTGATAAGGTCTACCGGGGTAAATACCTCATTGTCTCGCACATTCATTCTTTCACGGATGGTACGTGCCATACGCGCCAGGCCCACGCCAAACTGTGCATACAACTGCTCACCCACGGTACGTACGCGGCGGTTGCTCAGGTGATCAATATCATCAATATCTGCCTTGGCATTGGTTAAACGCACCAGGTACTTGATAATTTCAATCATATCTTCCTTGGTAAGCGTCTTGTGATCAAGCGGCTGGTTTAAACCCAGTTTGCGGTTGATCTTGTAACGGCCTACTTCACCAAGGTCGTAACGTTTATCGCTAAAGAACAATTTGTCAATGATACCACGCGCAGTTTCATTATCGGGCGCATCTGCACCACGCAACTGGCGGTAGATATGCTGTACGGCTTCCAGCTCACTGTTAGAAGTATCTTTGTTCAGCGTGTTGTAGATAATGGCATAGTCTCCACCCACATCTTCCTTCTGCAGGAACACACTCTTCACATCCATTTCGCTAATGGTGTCAATACCTTCTTCATCAAGAATGGTATCACGCTCCATTACAATTTCATTGCGCTCAATAGAAACAACTTCACCGGTATCTTCATCCACAAAATCTTCTACCCATGTTCTGAGAACGCGGGCAGCCAGTTTTTTACCAATATGTTTTTCCAGTGATTTTTTATCTGTCTTTACTTCATCGGCCATACCAAACAGTTCAAGGATGTCCTTATCTGTTTCATAACCGATAGAGCGCAACAATGTAGTTACCGGGAATTTATTTTTACGATCGATATATGCATACATGACATTGTTAATGTCTGTTGCAAATTCCATCCAGGCGCCCTTAAAAGGAATTACCCTGGCAGAATATATCTTGGTACCGTTGGGGTGAATAGACTGACCAAAGAATACACCGGGTGAACGGTGCAGCTGACTTACCACCACACGCTCAGCACCATTGATAACAAAGGTACCGCGGGGTGTCATGTAAGGAATGTTTCCGAGGAATACATCCTGTACAATGGTTTGAAAGTCTACGTGCTCCTCATCATTACAGCTCAAACGCAATTTTGCCTTCAGCGGAACAGCGTAGGTAAGACCACGTTCCATACACTCTTCAATGGTGTAACGTGGCGGATCTATGAAGTAGTCGAGAAATTCCAGTACGAAAATATTCCGGGTATCAGTGATAGGAAAATTCTCCTTGAACACTTTAAATAACCCTTCAATATTACGTTTGTCAGGCGTAGTTTCTAATTGAAAATACTCCTTAAATGATTGAATCTGAACCTCCAGTAAGTCAGGGGCTTCTGCCAAGTTCTTGATCTTACCAAAGTTGATCCTGCTTTGCAATTTTGTTGAAGACATATTATTTAAAACCGGTTTTAAATTGTTCAAATATTATGATTCGCCTATAGACAAAAAAATACCGATGAACTTGTTAGTTCTCAGTGTGTTAACTAAAAATTACGTCTTGAAATGGCCATTGATTTTCGATACCCGGGCTAACTGCTTTTGTACAAATGGATTGCAAATGTACGTAAAACATTCTTACAAAAGCAGCGTTACTCAATTTCTTTTACCCGGCTGCCGAAGAGAGATATTAAAAATATGTTAAAAAATTTAATTGTCTGTCAACCTTATTTTAGCCAGAACCCATTCTCCCAGTTTTCTTCCCTGCTGCTGGCCGTTTTCTATGGCGGGGCGATAATGTATACCTCCATATAACCGTGAAATGGCCGCTTGGTTCGCTGCTTCCTCAAAAGAGTTGAAATGGCGTGCAGGCAAACCATAATCTATTTCCGAGTTATCATCAAAGCCAAAGGAGGGTCCCAGCAGAGATGTCAATACCACGGCGGAGGCCGTAGAGATAACACTGTGCCCGCTGGTATATTCCGGGAATGGGGGTGTTTGCAGCAGTGGCCGCCAGCTCTCATCTATATTGGCATTAATATACGTTTCAGGCCGTATGAGATTGCTCCTGTATTTTTCATCCCAGCAACTGATAAACCCGTCGAACAGCGCAATGGAGGTAAGGGTATAAGCGGCCGCACTGGCAGTCAAATCTTTCCGCGCCTGCCTGCAGGCAATACCTACAATGGAAATCCAATGCCCTGCGGGCGATATTTTTTTGGCAGCAAAATTCAGGTGGCCCTGGGTGGCCAGGAAGAACGGATTGCAATCCCAGAAATTGGCGGTTTCCCGTTGGGCGGCGGTCATTTGCAGACCTGCCTGGTACACTTCGTAGGCTTCTTTATAAAAAGCACTTTGCTTATCCTTGCTGTAGGCGGTGGGCAGCGGCGGCTGAAACTGGCTGGCGCTGTCCAGTGTCAGTGGCCGTATTTTATTCCAATAGGGTTCTACAGCAGCCATATAGCCGGGGGGCGTTGGCAGCCACTTCCCTTCCTGCTTTGAAAAATTATATCTCCGCAGGCGCCTTGTTTCCCGGTATTGGTCTGCATTCATCCAGTGTATAACGGTGTCGGCTACCTGCTTTCCGTAATCCAGGGATTGTTGCATGCCGGAGGCAGATAAATGCCTGGCCTTGTACCAGCGCAGCATTTGCACAATAGAATCCTGCAGGGCCTGCTCAGAAAATACCAGCTTCTTGCCCACCAGTAAAAATGCATATACCGCTGCCAGTGAATGAGAGGCGCCCGCCGGCTTCGGCGCTATTTTGGGAAAAGATTTGATTTGCCCGTACAAAGAACGGTATCCTGCATTCTGTGCAGCCAGTACTTCATAAGCAGCAATATTGGCGTAGACATATGCCCTGCTGGCAACATTGGGTGAAAAGACATCGTGTACCATTACATCGGTCAATGCTTTCTCCGCCCGGTGAAGCGGTGTTGCATCCGCCGTCCACGCCGGCTGCTGCGCAGCCAGCGGACCTGTCATGCATAACCACCCGATTATGATCAGTAAAATCTTCATGCTGAATGCGGTTATTGCTTATTCAATTGCAGTACCTGTACCGGCCCATCATTTTTGGAAATAATGAGCAGCCGGTCGCCCTGCTTATTCTTCACCTCTACCACCCCACGCACGTCTCCATCTGCATAGGCCCCTGTTAGCGCAGGGTCTTCACTTACCCATTTGCGGTTATTCGTTCCCGCTAGTAGCTGACCAAGGCTGGCATCACAGCGACCCAGCTGTATGCGGTAAGGATAAAAATTACCGGCGGCAAATATATCCGGCACGTTATCATTATTGAAATCATCTACCAGCAGGCTGTTCACTTTTGAAAACTGCGCTTCCAGGGGCAATGCTTCAAATGAAAAGCGGCCCCCGCCCTGGTTGTATAAAATACCGGAGGCTAGCTGTTCACATTTAAATTGCTGGGCCTTTGCCAGTTGCTCTTTTGAAAAAATATTCTCCAGCGTAGCGTCTGCATAGTCTATGTACTTTACAAATTTTTTGCGCAGGGGCACCAACTGGTCCAGCAATTCATCACGCGAGGCCATTGGATAAGCCCTGCCATTGATGTAATAACAAATGATGGGGTCGATGCTGCCGTTATCATCAAAATCTGCCACGTACATGGTCATGGGTGCTGTAACGGAAGCAGTAAACTGGTTGTTTATACCGGCGTTGCCCAGGAGAAAATCAATATCACCATCTCCGTCTACATCTGCCGGGGTAATGGCAGACCACATACCGCTGGTATTGTTCAGCCCTGCCGCTGCAGAGATTTCTTTAAAGCTGCCCTTATTATTATAAATAAGCATCAGCGGCATCCAGTCGCCCGCTATCAACAGTTCGGGATAATGATCATTGTTTAAGTCGCACCAGGCAGCAACGTTTACCATGCCCGGTTTTCTGAGCATGGGCGCCAGGGCTTCTGTTACATCCGTGAAGCGCACCGTGCCTCCTTTGCTATCATTGCGCAGCAGGTAACTATTGGCGGCGAGCGGAAATGAGCCGGGTATACTTTTACCGCCAATGAATATATCAAGATCACCATCGTTGTCCATATCTGCCACGGCAATGGCCTGTTTGCTGTTCAGCATGGGCGGTAGTGCATCCATTGCTTTTTTAAAATTGCCTTTGCCATCGTTCAGGTAAAGATGGTCGGCATACTCCGGCGCGTTGTCTGCATATTCATTACCGCCGCTTACCGTGTACAGATCTGCATCTCCGTCTCCGTCTGCATCAAAAAATAGTGCATTTACCTGTTCACTGCTGGAGTCTGCCATCCACGGCTGTTGCGTGGCAGCTATCCAGGTGTTGTTATTGGTTTGCAGGTATAAGCTGCCGGATTGGCCAATGGCGCCACCGAGGTAAACATCCTTCAACCCATCACCATTCACATCTGCCGCGGCAAGTGCCGGACCCTGCCGCGAGAGCTGGTAGGGCAGCAATACTTCGTCCTTAAAATCTACAAAGTCGTTTTCTTTGTGCGTAAACAACAGCCCTGACGATGCGGTAATATCCGTAAATCGTTTGGGCAAGGTGGCAGCGCTTACCACAGGTGCGGAAGCAGCGGGTTGTTGTATGTCTATTAGCTGGTTAGAACTTACCTCATTCAAGACCGTAATGCCCCCACCCGGCCAGCTCACCTCAATTTTTTTTATACTACCCGCAGCACTGCCCAGGCCAAACAAGAGTTCGGTTGACA
>DATJGC010000621.1:0-6992 GCA_035495345.1 Chitinophagaceae bacterium
TTACCACGGGTGCACCGGCACCGGCCTGTACAAGTAATCTCTTGCCAGCCAATAACGCGGTACTGGCAACCCCGAATAGCGCCAATCTTAGCTGGACGGCCTCCGCCACCGCTACTTCTTATGATGTATATATCTGGACAGGTGCCATAGTGCCCACTACCCCTGTAGCCAATGTACCGCTCACCGGCTATGCGGCCAGTGGTTTAACGGCAGGGGTAACCTATAACTGGTATGTATCACCGCGCAACGCCAGCGGACCCGCAGTAGGTTGTGTGAGCAATAAAACAGTTTTTGTAACGGCCGCCGCACCCGTGCCAGCCTGCGCAGTAAACCTGTTACCGGCTAATGGCAGCACGCTCACTACTGCCTCCACCGCAACGCTTACCTGGAACCCGGTGCTGAATGCCAGTTCTTATGATGTATTTATCTGGACAGGCGCCACACCGCCCGCAACGCCCGTGGCAAATGTGAGCGGAACCAGCTATGCCGCGGCAGGACTTACCCTTGGCAGCCTCTACAACTGGTACATGGTACCAAAGAATGCTGCGGGCAGCGCCAGCGGTTGCAACAGCACTTCAAGCTTTAGCTTCACCACTGCCAGTGATGCAGATGGTACCGGACTACAGGGTGTCTATTACAACGGCACCGCCTTTGCGGGGACTCCGTTGTTAACACGGATTGATCCTACCATCAACTTTGAGCTTACTTATTCTACTGTGCTCACACCTGCGCCGGGTGTGGTGCCGCCGGATAATTATTCTGTGCGCTGGACCGGACAGGTGAAACCGCTCTATTCTGAAACCTATACTTTCTATACCGTGAGTGATGATGGCATCCGTCTTTGGGTAAACGGCGTGCAGCTGGTCAACAATTTTGTGAACCAGGGCGCTACCGAAAAAAGCGGCAGTATTACACTGGTGGCCGGCCAGAAATATGATATCGTTATAGAATACTATGAGGCCACGGGCGAAGCGGTCACCAAATTGTACTGGTCGAGCCCCAGCACGCCAAAAGCCATTGTGCCGCAATCGCAACTGTATCCGCCGGCCGCGGCCCCCGCAGCACGGATAGCCGCCGCCAGTAGCACAGACACCGCAACCAGTTCGCCACTGGCAAGTGTTGCCGCCCAACCAACCATCAGTTCAACGGTAAGTCCAAACCCGGTTAGCGCCGGCCAGCAGGCGCGCCTGCAGATCAATAGCGACAAGCCGGGCAATGCCTACATCAGTATTGTCAACAGCATGGGCTTTGTGGTGAATACCCGGCAGGTGAGCCTGGCAACCGGTAGTAATACGGTTACCATTAACACTTCTTCTTTAAGTCTTGGTCTTTACATCATTAACATCTCCGGCGGCACTACACCGGTCAACCTGAAATTACTGGTGGAGTAAGCAGCATTCGATACTGCTATTTGCAATGGGAACCACGAAGGTTCCCATTGTTTTTTGGGCGAGAAAGTACTGGCTGGTGGCAATGGCCGGCAGCGTTTTGCAGGCATGTTTTGTTGCGGCATTACTGAATGTGAGCAACCCCCAAAATGCATTGTAAATGGATGCCCCTGCAATACCGTAGCGCTTGATATACAGGCCGTTTTTAGGCCATCGTATTGCTTTTCAGGGCTTTCAAAAATTTACCTGCAAACTGTTATTTTAATGGCCTTTACCCTATTTTTGCATCCCTGAAAATCAATCAAAGACAACAAAAAACACTATGAACAATTTGTTTTACGTAGTTCCGGCCATGGGCATTATCGGTCTATTGTTTACCGCTGTGCGAAGTGCCTGGGTGTCCAAACAGGATGCTGGCAATGAGCGCATGCAGGAGATAGCCAAATACATTGCAGAAGGTGCAATGGCCTTCCTGAAAGCCGAATACAAAATCCTTACTTACTTTGTTGTCATTGCCGCTTTACTACTCGGTTTCATGGGTTATTCCAATCCAAAATCGCATCCCTCCATTGCCATTGCATTTATTATTGGTGCCGTATTTAGCGCACTTGCCGGTTTTATTGGTATGCGCATCGCTACCAAGGCCAATGTACGTACGGCGCATGCGGCACGTACCAGCCTGGCAAAAGCACTTTCAGTTTCTTTTACCGGCGGTAGCGTAATGGGTTTAGGCGTTGCTGGTTTGGCGGTATTGGGTCTCGGCGGGCTTTTCATTATACTTAAAATGATCTTTGCACCGGAAGCGGGTGTAGACAGTGAAGAAATGGAGAGAACCATTGAGATTCTCACCGGCTTTTCACTGGGTGCTGAATCTATTGCCTTGTTTGCGCGCGTGGGCGGTGGTATTTATACAAAGGCTGCAGACGTTGGCGCAGACCTGGTAGGCAAGGTAGAAGCCGGTATACCTGAAGATGATCCCCGCAACCCTGCTACCATTGCAGACAATGTGGGCGATAATGTGGGTGATGTGGCGGGTATGGGTGCCGACTTATTTGGTTCTTACGTAGCCACTGTACTTGCTACCATGGTGCTCGGTCGTGAAACCAACGCTTCAGGCGATGCTTACGGGGGTTTATCCCCTATTTTATTGCCCATGCTGATTGCCGGCCTGGGTATCATCTTTTCTATCATCGGTACCTTCTTTGTACGCATTGCAGAGTCTGCTGGCAACAGCACCGCTGCCGTACAAAAAGCGTTGAATATGGGCAACTGGGGTTCTATTGTATTAACCGCCGTTGGTTGCTATTTCCTTGTAAATTATTTATTGCCTGAAAGCATGACACTGCGCGGTCATGAATTTACCCGCCAGGGCGTGTTTGGGGCCATCATTGTAGGCCTGGCCGTAGGTACTTTAATGAGCATGATCACCGAGTATTATACTGCCATGGGTAAACGCCCGGTAAAGAGTATCATCCGTCAGTCTTCTACCGGTCATGCCACCAATATCATTGGCGGTTTGGCTATGGGTATGGAAAGTACTTTTCTACCGATCCTGGTATTGGCTTCAGGTATTTATATGTCTTTCTGGTGTGCTGGTTTGTACGGTGTGGCCATTGCTGCCGCAGGTATGATGGCCACTACCGCCATGCAGCTGGCCATTGATGCCTTTGGTCCTATTGCAGACAACGCCGGCGGTATTGCCGAAATGAGCGAACTGCCCAAAGAAGTACGTGAGAAAACAGATATACTGGATGCCGTGGGTAATACTACTGCTGCCACAGGTAAGGGTTTTGCCATTGCGTCTGCGGCGTTAACGGCACTTGCATTGTTTGCCGCCTTTGTGGGCATTTCTGGTATTACGGGTATAGATATTTATAAAGCACCGGTATTGGCCGGCCTCTTTGTGGGTGCCATGATACCGTTTATATTTTCTTCACTGGCCATCCGCGCCGTGGGTGAAGCCGCCATGGCCATGGTGGAAGAAGTGCGCCGCCAGTTCCGTACCATTCCGGGTATTATGGAAGGTACCGGAAAACCTGAGTATGATAAATGCGTTGCCATTTCTACGGATGCTTCTATCAAAAAAATGATGCTGCCGGGTGCTATTGCTATTTTGTCGCCACTTGCCATTGGTTTTGGTTTTGGACCAGAAGTACTGGGCGGTTTCCTGGCAGGTGCTACCGTTAGCGGTGTGTTGATGGGTATGTTCCAGAACAATGCAGGTGGTGCCTGGGACAATGCAAAAAAATCTTTTGAGAAAGGCGTTGAGATCAACGGACAGATTTATTACAAGGGTTCAGACCCGCACAAAGCATCTGTAACCGGTGATACAGTGGGTGATCCTTTTAAAGATACTTCCGGTCCTTCAATGAATATTCTTATCAAACTGATGTCGATAGTTTCATTGGTCATTGCCCCCACGCTGGCCATCATGTACCATACAGATACTACACATGCTGGTAAAAAAGAAACCACGGTGGCCATGACGCTTACTGCCAGCAATGATGCTGACAGCAAGCAATCACTGAAGCTTACGCTCAACGGAGATGAACCTGCTGCTGCCATGGATAAGTTTATCCAGGCACTGCGTGCAGATAAGATGGACGACAACGGTCAGCTCTCAGTTGAATTAAAAAACGGTGAGCTTTCAATCAATGGCAAAAAGCAATCTGCTGAAACAACAAAAAGGTATGAGCAGTACCTGGGCGACAAAAAAGATTTGAAATTTTCACTGAAAATTGACGAGAAATAATATATATTCGCACTGCATTAATTAGGTACATAATACCGATAAGCCCGTTGTTTCTACATCGGGCTTATTTTTTTTTGATACTCCTCCTCTTCAACTGTCCCTTCCGCCAAAAAACTTCCTTTGGCATTACGAAAATGATCGTATATTAGTGCCAAAGAAAGATATATGTCAGCACCCAAGCATGTAAAACCCACCGAGGGCGAACTGGAAATACTCCGGGTTATCTGGGACAAAGGCTTAGCCAGCGTACGAGATGTGCATGAAGAACTGGCCAAAACAAAAGACGTTGGCTATACCACCACGTTAAAGCTGATGCAGATAATGAATGACAAAGGCCTGGTGAAAAGAGATAAATCTACCCGCGCCCATTATTATACTGCTGCCGTAAGCAAGGAAAAAACACAAAAACACCTGTTGGGAAGAATGATTGATGGCCTTTTTGGCGGCTCGCCCGGGCAACTGGTGATACAGGCATTAGGCAACTACAAAGCAAGTGAGGAAGAAATTGAGGAAATACAGCAATTACTCAATCACCTTAAAAAATAACCTGCATGCATCTCTTCGCCAATGCTGCCTTTTTAAGGGCGATGGGCTGGGCCTTGCTCAACAGCCTCTGGCAATTTGCGCTCTGCTGGATCATTTACCAGGCGCTGGTAGCCCAATTGCGTACCGTGTCAGCCGCTGTTAAGCATAATCTTGCTTTGCTTTTATTGCTGGCCGGCAGTGTTTCCTTTATTGCTACCCTATTTATAAACTATGCCGCGGCATCTGCCATTGCAGCCCCCGCGCTGATAGAAATTGTAAGCACTCCTTACTTTAACCTATGGCAATCTGCCCGCCAGGTGGCGGATGCGCTGATGCCTTACTGGTCTGTTATCTACCTTGTTAGCGTATTATTTCTCCTATTAAAATTCTGTTTGTTTGTGCAACGTGCCACACACCTGCAACAACAGGCAGCTTCTAAAATGAATGCCGCCTGGAGAACCCATATTGCCCAGATTGCGGCACAATTGGGTATCCGCCGGCCAGTAAAAGCCTTGCTTTCTTTGCACATTGACACACCGCAGGTAATTGGATTTTTTAAACCGGTGATATTGGTACCCGCTGCCTGTCTTACCAGTTTAAGCACCGAACAACTGGAGGCCGTGCTATTGCATGAGCTGGTGCATATTAAACGCAATGATTACCTGGTAAATCTTTTTGTTACCAGCATAGACATTCTCTTTTTCTTTAATCCTTTTGTAAAACACATCACCGCCGCCCTGCGCAAAGAGCGAGAATACAGTTGTGATGATATGGTGATACAGTTTCAATACCAGCCGCACCATTATGCCTCCGCACTGCTCACGCTTGAAAAAAGCCGCTTGCTGCCCGTTACGTATGGCATCGCCGCAGGCGGAAAAAACCAGCAGCAATTGCTTACCCGCATAGAACGCATCATGGGCATGCAACACAAACAAAGCGGCCGATGGTCTGTTGGTCTCTGCCTGCTCATGCTGGTGCTGATGGGTCTTATTGCCAGCATTAACCCCTCCAAGCTGGCCATCGATAAATTTGGCACCGATGCCTTACTGCTGGCCCATGTGGCCCTTCCGGGAACAGAAACGCCTGTGCCCATTAACAGCTTTAACGCAAAGGACAGCGTGCTGCCGGCAAAACCTGCTGTAAAAGAAACCAATACTGCCCGCAAAGCAAGTATTGCCCCCGCCACCAGCAACAATGAATCACTGGCCACTGAACTGGCCTATACTGCCTCATTTGCAGAAGATGAAGACAACGATGTACTGATCGGCATACAGTCAGCAGCCCATAAAGAAACCATCAATTTTTCTATGCCGGCCAAAGAGCCCGCGGCTGTACCCGCCACGGCCATACCCTCAGCAGGCGTGGAAGAGCCCTATGTGCCTGCGGGAAGTTTTTCTTATCACTTAGTACAGGATACAGCCATGCCCAAGCTAAAGGGCGAAACCTACAATGAACGGGTGGCCAAAGATGCAATGCTGAAAGTACAGAAGGCCCTGGAAGAGATCAACTGGCAGAAAATTGAAAAGCAACTGAAATACGATAAACGGGCATTGGCCAAACTGAAGACCGCCATTGGCCAGCAACTGCAGGAACTCAACTGGCAGAAAATAAACAACGATGTAGCCAACCAGCGCCGCCTGGAGCAATTACAGCAACTGCAGGAAGCTGTAAAACAAGAGCAAATCATAAAACAATACCAGCTGAACGAAGCCTATAACGAAGCGCTCCACCGGCAAATGGCAGAGCAGGAACAACTTTTAAGAGAAGGACAGCAACGCGCGCAGGAAAGCAGGAAGGCCGCAGCGGAGCAGGATAAAAAACTGCAGCAGGTATTGAAAAAGAAACGAATTATCTACATCTGATGATACAATGTGCGGGCTCCCGCACATTTTTTTTGCAGGCTGTGCAGGCCCTGCCAGCCTATGCCGCAGGGCCAGACCCCGGTGAATGATAATATACATGTTTGTCTTTATTCTCCTACTTTCGTGCTAATTACAAGCTTTGTATGAAACTAGAACTGCTGGATTTTATTGAACTCGAAAACTACCCTTCCGGATCAGGTATTGAATTTTATGACGACAAGATTTTTATTGTAGGTGATGATGCCACCGACCTGCTGGTGATGAACAAAAAATGGAATAAGCCTACACTCATCAGCCTCCTGAACAGCCAGGATAAAAAAATGTCGAAAGAGGAAAAAGCAGACCTTGAAGCCATGACCGTTTTATCGGTTGATAAAAAACCACACCTGCTCATCATTGGCTCGGGCTCTACAGACAAGCGGAACAAGGCCCTGCTGATGAACCTGAAAAACAACGCACTGAAAC
>DATJGC010000622.1:0-6194 GCA_035495345.1 Chitinophagaceae bacterium
CATTAAATGTATTGCAGGTTTATTGCGGCAGGATGAAGGTTCATTAAAAGTGTTCGATAAAGAAGTGATAGACCTGGACAGCCAGGAACTAAAAACCTTGCGCCGCCGCATCGGGTTTCTCTTTCAAAATTCTGCGCTCTATGATTCTATGACGCTGCGCGAGAACCTGGCCTTCCCATTGAAACGAGTGTCGAAAATAAAAGACCGCAAAGAAATTGAAAGATTGTCGATGGAAGTAATGGAAGCGGTAGGACTGGCAGATGTGATAGACCGAATGCCATCTGAGTTATCGGGCGGCATGCGCAAAAGAATGGGCCTTGCGCGCACCCTGGTGGTGAAGCCTGAGATCATGTTGTATGATGAACCTACTACCGGTCTTGACACCATTACCTCCAAAGAAATCAGCAACCTCATATTGGAGATGCAGGCAAAGTATGAAACTTCATCGGTAATAATTACACATGATATCCCCTGTGCGCGCATAACTGCAGACCGTGTGCTGATCATGAACAACGGAGAATATATTGCCGAAGGCAGTTGTGAAGAACTTGAAAATTCAGAAGATCCATTTATAAGATCATTTTTTAAATAAGTACATATGGAAATCTCTACATCGCAGAAAATCCGCACCGGCGCATTCGTGTTATTCAGTCTGCTGTTGTTGCTGGCGCTGGTCTTTTTTATCGGCAAACAAAAAAACATGTTTGGCGGTACGTTTGGCGTAAAGGCAAAGTTTAAAAATATTTCGGGGTTAAAAGAAGGCAACTACGTGCGGTATGCCGGTATTAATGTGGGCACGGTAGATAATATTGCCATGGTCAATGACACAACTGTAATGGTATCGCTGATACTGCAAAAAGATATCCGCCCTTTTATCAGGGAAGATGCCAGTGCCAGTATTGGCAGCGATGGCCTGATGGGGGATAAACTGGTGATCATTGCCCCCGGCTCTTACACTGCCCAACTGGTAAAGGATGGCGGGGTTATCAATGCCGTAAACCCGGTAGATGTAGACCGGATAGTAAATAATCTTTCTACCATCTCTGATAATGCAGCCGTACTTACCGGTAGCCTGGCCAATGTGATGTCTAAAATAAACAATGGCGAAGGTTCATTTGGAAGACTGGTAAATGATGATAAACTGGTCAGGAACCTTGAAGGTACCCTCAGTTCTGCCAAGGAAACCGTGGGCAGTGTGAAGAAAACCGCCAACAGCGTTACGGATAACATGGAAGCGGCCAAGCACAGCTTCCTGTTGCGTGGTTATTTCAGGAAAAAGGAGAAAAAACGCATCAAAGATTCCATTGAACGCGCCAAGAAAGAGCCGGCGCCATTGGCCAAAGAAAAAAATTAGCCTGATGACCGCATTGCAATTGATTTTGTAGCTGTTTAGGCCGTTCTGTAATATATTCGCGAAAACAACCGATGAAAAAAATAGGGCTCTATCTGCTGGCAATCATCGGTACTGCGCCATGCTGGTTGGTTCCGGTGGCGTGTAACAAATCCATTCATGCTTCCATTGATAGTGTTCAAACCCCCGCCAGTTTTTCCAATACGCCCCAGGTTTATCCCATGACCAGCATGGTGGCGGAAGCCAGCGGCATTGCAGACAGCAAGGTAAACCCGGGTTTTCTTTGGGTGGAAGAAGACAGCGGCAACCCGCCACAACTATTCCTGCTTAACCATAATGGCAGCTCCGTAAAAAAGGTATTTATAAAAGGCGCTACCAATATTGACTGGGAAGATATTGTACTGGCAGACGGACCGGTGGCAGGCAAAAAGTATCTCTACATCGGTGAAATTGGCGACAATGATGCGGTGCATCCCAGTGCAGGATTTTATCGCCTGGAAGAACCACCGGCCGCAACGGACACGGTTACACAATATGATTTCATTCCTTTCACTTACAATGATGGTCCGCATGACGCGGAAGCCTTCCTCGTAGACAATGCCAGCAAAGACATTTACATTATTACCAAAAGAGAGACAGCTTCACGCATTTATAAATTGAGCTATCCCTACGCTACCAATAGCATGAACACTGCAAATTTTTTGCAGCTACTTCCTTACAATGGCGTTGTAAGTGCCAGTGCCGGTGAAGATGGCAAAGGCATCCTCCTAAAAACTTATACGGCCATTTATTATTACAGTCGCGCCAGCGGAGAAACTATTCCGCATAGCCTGCTGCAACAGGGCAAATCAATAGGGTATACGCTTGAACCGCAGGGAGAAGCGGTTTGTTTTGCACTGGATAACAGCGGTTTTTATACGCTGAGCGAGAAGGGATTCAGCAATGCACAGTCGCTCTACTTTTACAAAAAACAATAAGATCTCCTTATAAATTGATGGGGGAGGATGGCCTGCACTACGCTGCGGCACTATTGTCTACAATATCATCCATCTGGATGGCGGTATGACTGGCATCAAAGACACATTGCCCGTTTTTGATGAGCAGCACCTGCGGAGATTCATGTTCTACCTTTAGTAAATCTGCCACCTGGCGGGAAAGGTTGCGATGGGCGATGACATCCAGCAAATGAAAATCGATGGAGCCGGGGGCGGAGGTTCTTTCTAACCGACCGCGGGCCATGCCGCTGATACCGCAACGGTTAGAATGCTTAAAAATGACCTGAGGCTTTTCTGCCGACTGTTGCAGCAGCGATTGTAACTCGGCTTCGTTGGAAAGTGGTATCCAGTTCATAAAAAACAAAAAGGTTATCTCTAAAACATTTTAAAGATAACCTTGGTTCACTATAGTAGTAAATGTATTTCAATGAAATACACTTATCATGCGTTTATTTACCTGCTGCCGTAGCCAACATATCCGGCAGTAGCTTTACAGCCGCTTCTGGAACTTGTGCAAGAGGTCATGCTGAGGCCGGCCGCAATAAGCAGTACGAGGAGTAATAATTTAGCTTTCATTTTTTGTGGTATTTAAAGTTAAACAATACAAACAGTGCGGTTAAACGCGGATACTGCCTGGATTGGCCTTTTCTGAAGGATGCGGAAAAAATGAAAATTTCGAGAGGATAGCGGAGAAGAATTCAAAGGAACAACAAAATATTTGTTTATGCAACCCCCTGCGGGATTAAATCGCGCAAATTTGTGGAGTTATTGTGTTAAATAGTTTTAAGATCAATAATTTAGGTTGCCGAAGATATATTTACATTTGTGGCGCTGCGCCTGCCTGCACCGTTGTTAACAGGCCATCAGGGCAGCCGGATGCCGGGTATTTCAGAGAATTCTTACCATACAAATGTTTTAAACCAGAGCCTACTATGCTGAAACTAACCCGCCCATTGGCGTTTATTGATCTGGAAACCACCGGGATAAACCTGGGTTCAGATCGGATTGTGGAGATTGGAATGATAAAAGTATTGCCGGATGGCAATCGGTCTGCCAAAAGAAAGCTGCTGAACCCCGAAATTCCTATCCCGGTTGCTTCTTCAGACATTCATGGTATTACCAATGAAATGGTGAAAGATGCGCCTACTTTTAAACAGGCGGCGGGCGATATCAGGCAATTCCTCGACAATTGCGATCTCAGCGGCTATAACAGCAACCGTTTTGATATACCCATGCTGATGGAAGAGTTTCTACGGGCAGATGTAGAATTTGACATGAAGGGCAGAAAACTGGTAGACGTGCAGAAGGTGTTTCATATGATGGAACAGCGAACACTTACCGCTGCTTACAAATTCTATTGCCAGAAAGACCTGGATGGCGCGCACAGTGCAGAAGTAGATGCACGCGCTACCATGGAAATCCTGGAGGCGCAGGTGGCCCGTTATCCGCAGATTGGCAACACGGTAGACAGCATCATTAAATTTACCGGTGAGGAGGTGATTGTAGATTTTGCCCGCAGGTTTATCATGGACAAGGGCGTGGAGGTCTTCAATTTTGGCAAGCACAAGGGACGTCCGGTAACAGAAGTACTAAAAGCAGAACCGCAATATTACGACTGGATGATGCGGGGCGATTTTCCCTTGCATACCAAGCAAAAACTGACGGAAATCCTTAACCGGACGCTGTTAAAAAAGGGATAATTGTAAGTGCTTAACCAATAGGCCACTGAGTACATGCATAAAAAATGTATTTTCGTGGCAACCACAGAAAGATCGTAACGATAAAGCCCATTTTGGAAAAAATTGTCATCATACCAACCTACAACGAGAAGGAAAACATATCCAATATCGTAACTGCCATTTTCTCGCTGGAGCAACAGTTTCATGTACTCGTTATTGATGATAACTCACCAGATGGTACCGCGCAGATTGTAAAAGAGATGCAGCCTTTATACGAGGATCGGCTCTTCATTGAAGAAAGAAAAGGCAAACAGGGTTTAGGCACCGCCTATATCTATGGCTTCAGGTGGGCGCTAACCCGCGGCTACCAATTTATTTTTGAAATTGATGCAGACTTCTCGCACAATCCCAAAGACCTGGATAGTTTATATGATGCCTGCAGAAATGGCGCAGACGTGGCGGTGGGCTCCCGGTATGTAAAAGGCGGCGGCAATGTAAACTGGCCCAAAAACCGCATCATACTTTCAAAAGGCGCATCGCTGTATACACAACTGATTACCCGTTTGCCTGTAAAGGATCCTACTGCGGGCTTTGTCTGCTACAAGCGGGAAGTGCTGGAGGCCATCAACCTGAATGAAATTAAGTTTGTAGGGTATGCCTTCCAGATAGAAATGAAGTTTGCCGCCTGGAAACTTGGTTTTATCATCAAGGAAGTGCCCATTATCTTCCGCGACCGTACCTACGGTACTTCCAAAATGAATAAAGGCATTGTAAAGGAAGGTATTGCGGGTGTATTGTACCTCCGCTGGCAAAGCTGGTTTAAAGATTACCGCAACAGGGTAAAAAAAACTGAATCCACCACTTATAGCGCCGTTAACAACGAGATTTTTGCCAAGACAAAACAATAGTGTCCTTTGCTAAGGCATGCATCCAAAGCATTCCCCTTTTCCCAACAGGCTCCCGTTTCGTTTCTTATCTTGCGGCTCCATTCATTCATCGTTCCTGCATTGAAGAAAGCCTTTATACAACTGCATATTGCTGTGTTTCTCGCTGGTTTTACCGGTATCCTTGGCAGGTTGATTAGCCTCAATGAGGGACTGCTGGTCTGGTGGCGCCTGCTCATCAGCGCCGCTACCATGTGGATACTCTACCTCTACCGAAAGCGGATCACCAGAATCAGCCTGGGTGATACGCTGAAAATTGCAGGCATTGGAATGATAGCGGCCCTGCATTGGGTAAGTTTTTATGGCGCCATCAAATATTCAAATGTATCAGTAGCCCTGGTATGTTTTTCTGCCGTTGGTTTCTTTACGGCGATGTTTGAACCACTGATGCTGCGGACTGCGTTTAAACCAGTAGACCTGTTACTGGGCTTACTGGTCATTGCCGGCATCATCATCATCTTTCATTTTGATGTTCGGTATAAAACGGGTATCGCCATTGGTGTTATTGCCGCCATGCTGGGCGCCATCTTTCCCATCTGCAACCGGCAATTGATGCAGAGGATGAATGCGGAAACACTGATGACCTACGAGCTCACCGGTGGATGGGTGGCGCTTACCTTGCTGATGCCATGGTACCTGCATATTTTTCCTGTAACAAGCTGGTGGCCTGCGGGATCCGACTGGTATTGGCTGCTGTTTCTATCATGGGTTTGTTCTGTATGGGCCTTCCAGTTATCTGCCAATGCGCTAAAGAAGATCTCTGCTTTTACGGTTAACCTCAGCTATAACCTGGAACCGGTGTATGGCATACTGCTGGCGTTTTTTATCTACCAGGAAAACAAAGATCTCGGCTTGTCTTTTTATGCCGGACTGGCCTGTATACTGGTGGCTGTGCTGTTGCAGACAATGCGGGAGAGAAGGAAGTCAAAAGTAAAAAAGCTTTTGCTAAGAGAACAATTCAAAAGTCAAAAGTAAAAAGGCTCTTGCTAAGAGTACAATTCAAAAGTCAAAAGTAAAAAGTCAAAAAGCGTTTGCTTGGATGGTTTCACGCGGCGGGCGCAAAGAAACAACGGGCGCAACAGCCCTTTTTCTCTTTTTCTCTTAGCACCCTCTTAGCCCTCTGTTGGCTCCGCTTGCTCTGTGCGAAATAAAAATTCAAAAGTCAAAATTCAAAAGTAAAAAAGCGTTTGCTTGGATGGTTTCACGCGGCGGGCGCAAATAAACA
>DATJGC010000623.1:0-3391 GCA_035495345.1 Chitinophagaceae bacterium
CCCGTTTATGCAGGCGCTCATGGGCGCGGCCACTGATACTGATAAAGTGCTGGTACTGGTACAACTGAACGGCGGTAATGATGGACTCAATATGGTGATACCTATTGAGAACTATGGAGATTATTACAATGCACGCACCAATATTGCTATTCCGCAAAACAAAGTGCTGGCCTTAAATGGCAATAATAAAACCGGTTTGCACCCATCCATGACCGGTATGCAAACACTTTTTAATGAGGGCAAACTGGCCATTGTGCAAGCGGTGGGTTATCCATCCCCCAATTTTTCTCACTTCAGGGCCACCGATATCTGGATGAGCGCTTCTGATGCCAATACAGAAGTAAACAGCGGGTGGACGGGCCGTTACCTTGCCAATGAATTTCCCAATTATCCAAACGGTTTCCCTAACAGCGCCATGCCAGACCCGCTGGCCATACAAATAGGTTCCATTACATCACTTGCATTGCAAGGCCCGGCAGTAAGTATGGGTATGAGTATTACAGACCCGGTTAATTTTTATAACCTCATAGACGGCCTGGTAGACCCTACGCCCAATACGCCCTGGGGTAAGGAACTGAAATACATACGCATGGTAGTGCAGCAAACGCAGCAATATTCTACGGTGATAAAAGCCGCCGCCGCAGCCGTGCCAAACCAGGGTAATTACCCTACAGACAATGGACTGGCAGCCCAGTTAAAAATTGTAGCCAGGTTGATAAAGGGCGGTCTGAAAACCAGGATTTATATGGTGAGCACCGGCGGTTTTGATACGCATTCTGCACAAACGGCCGCCTCTGATACTACGGTGGGCAACCATGCTAACCTGCTGGGCAGGGTATCAGACGCCATCAAATCTTTTATGGATGATATTAAAGCACTGGGGGTGGAAGATCGCGTAATGGGCATGACCTTTTCTGAATTTGGACGCCGCATAAAATCCAATTCCAGCATGGGTACAGACCATGGCGCTGCTGCACCGGTATTTGTTTTTGGCAAGCATGTAAAGCCGGGCATTGTGGGTACAAACCCCGTAATACCTTCCGGTGTAAGCGTTAATGATAATATTCCTTACCAGTATGATTTCCGGAGTATTTATTCATCCATTCTCAGCCAGTGGTTCTGTGTAAAAAACAACGACCTGCAAACCATTCTCTTTAAAGATTTCCAGAATATTCAGCTATGCCTGAACGCTGCCTGCGGCACGACGGGGCTGGATGATGTGTATCGTACGGCTGGCGAACAATTAATTATCAATTATCCCAACCCGTTTGTGGAAAGCACAAAAATAACATTTAAAACAAGGGGTGGCCATACCCTGGTGCATATCATTGACTCACTCGGCAGATCCATTAAAACCCTCACCGATAAACAATACAGCGCTGGTGTGTATACGGTAGATTTTAACGGGTACGGTTTGCCTTCCGGCGTGTATTACACGCGCCTTCAGAATGGCAGCCTGCAACAGGTAAGACCCATGTTAAAAGTGCGTCCGTAAAATTTTAACCTCACCCCCAAATAAATTGCCCCTGAGTAAGGGGCTTTTTTCATAGTTTTACGCCTACCATCCAGGCATTTGACTGTCCGCGGATATACCGCTGCATGTTATCCTTAAAAAATCGCCCATCCGTAGCCGTTATTCTCATCACCCAATTACCACCCCAGTGATCAAAGTTTTTATTGTAGACGATCATGAAATGTATGTAGAAGGACTGGCGCTGCTCTTAGGAAAGCAACCAGACATTACCGTTACAGGCACGGCTGCCACCGGCGGCGCACTGCTGCAGCAATTTCCCTTATGGAAAGATGACGTGCTGTTGCTAGACGTACAGCTGCCGGATACAGATGAAGAGGATCTGCTAAAAGAAATCAGGCAACTGCACCCGGAACAGAAAATACTTTACCTTACCCTTATGCGTGGCACGCGCTATATTCATAAGCTGCTCAAGCACCAGGTTCAGGGTTACGTACTGAAAAATGCAAAGGTAGAGGAGCTGCTGCTTGCCCTGCGTGAAGTGGCTGCGGGCAAGACCTATTTTAGCAAAGAAATTGACGTGCTGGGCAGCAACGATTTCAGATCAACCCTTACACTGGAAGAAAAGAAGATACAGGAGATACTCTCCAAACGTGAAATAGAAATACTCCGGCTGATATGCAAAGAATTCAGCAATAACGAAATGGCCGAAAAGCTTTTTCTGAGTGTCAGCACCATTGAAACACACCGGAAAAATATCATTGCCAAGCTGGGGGTAAATAATACGGTAGGACTGGTACGTTTTGCGCTAAAAAATAATTTAATTGAATAAGTTGCCCTAATGTGAAATACCTTATCCTTTGTACGCTGCTGGGGCTCTCTCTACAAACGCTTTCTCAGGAGGTTGATACCAATTACCTCAAACATCTTTATGATCGCTGCCTTGACTTTGATGAGTCTCGTTCAGACTCTATCTTTCATTGTGCTGATTTTATTGCAAGGGAAGCCAACCGCCTGCACTACAACCGCGGCGAAGTGCTCTCCAGCAGGTTGCGTGGCATTGCCCACGACCTGAAAGGCAACTATGATAGTGCCATAGTCTATTACCTGCAATCTCTGCAGGCAGCCCGTAACCTTAACGCGGGTAATTATGAAAGTGCCGCGCTGGCAGATCTCGCTTACGTTTACGTTAATACCAAACAACCTGCACGCGCAAAAGAAATGTATTTGCAGGCAGCGCAATTGGCAGAAGCCAACAATGATCTTGGCGGGGCCATTACTTCTTATGGAAACCTGGGCGCCATTTATAACCAGTTGCACCAGACAGACAGTGCGTTGTTCTATCTTAATAAAGGGCTTTCCATGAAGCAACCGCTGCCACACAAAATGGACCTGTCATTTATCTACAATAACCTGGGCAATGTGTATTATGGAAAGGGTGATTATGCAAGGGCGCTTTCTTATTTTGAACAAAACCACCGCATTCATGCAAAAAGCAATAGCCTGGCAGATTTATGGAGTGACAAGCTGAACCTTGCCGATGTATTGATAGAAATGAAAGATTATACCCGGGCATTTGAATACGCCACACAAAGCCTTGCGCTGGCGCAGCAGATGAATGCCAGAAGTAAAATAGCAGATAGCTACGCCCTGCTGGGTAAATTATATTACCGGAAGGCAGATTATAAAAACGCCTATGAATACCAGCAAAAATGGTATGCCATTGATACCAGCCTGGTAAATACCCGCACCAATGAAACCATTGCCAGCCTGCAGGAGAAATTTCACGCCCGGCAGCGAGACAAAGACAACCGGCTGCTGCAACTGGATATACAACAGGCATTGCTTAAAAACCGCGCCATCACCATACTGGCCATTGCAGCAGCACTAACGGCCATCATCATAGGCTTTTTATTGCTG
>DATJGC010000624.1:0-4509 GCA_035495345.1 Chitinophagaceae bacterium
ATATGTAGATGAACTGTATGCCGCAGTCTTCAGCCAGTTGTATGGGTTTCATACCATCGGCCTGCGGTATTTCAATGTGTTTGGCCCAAGACAGTTGAAGAACGGCGCTTACGCCGCGGTAATTCCATTGTTTATTAACGCCGCCTTAGAAAACAGGCGCCCCACTATCAATGGAGACGGGACCAATAGCAGGGATTTCACCTTTGTAGCAAATGCTGTGCAGGCCAATGTACGCGCCTTACTGCTACCCTCTTTAAATGAACACAGCGTGGTAAATATAGCGGTAGGCGAAGCTACATCACTCAACCAGTTGTGGACAATGATCAGTTCCATTGCAGGTACAACCCTGCAACCTGTTTACCGCGAAGAAAGAGTGGGAGATGTAAAACACAGCCTGGCTGATGTTAGCAAAGCGCGTTCAATGATTGGCTACCAACCCACCATTGATATACAACGCGGCCTTGAACTGGCAGTGGAATGGTATCGGTTGACCAGCAAAGAAAGCATTGTACAATAACCTATAGCAATACTAATTATGATACCCAGCGCCCGCCCGTTCTTCTCAGCCATAACCCCGCTAACGATCCTGATATTTGTACTTACCTCCTGTACCTCATCGCGCAAACTGAATTATTTCAATAACCTGCCTGATTCTGTGGTGGTGACGCTTCCAACAGCAGTGGTGGAAGAAAGAATAATTATACGGGGCGATGTATTGGATATCATCTTTAATGCGCTGGACCAGGAGGCTGCGAGGCCCTTTAACAAACAAACCAGCATGTCTCCCACCACGGCAGGTATCAGCAGCGGCAGAAGCCAGTCGGCCAGCTCATCACAGGGCTATACCGTATACCTGGATGGCAATATAGAATTGCCCGTGCTGGGCAAGATACAGGCAGCCGGAAAAACCTTATCGCAGCTTAAAGGAGAATTAACCACCAAGGCATCACCCTATTTAAAGGACCTGGTACTTGATGTGCATTTTAATTCTTTTCCGGTAACCATATTGGGTGAAGTAAGATCTCCCGGAACGTTCAGCCTTCCTGCACAAAGAACAACGGTACTTGAGGCGCTGGCAGCAGCAGGCGATCTTCCCAATTCTGCCAAGAAGTACAATGTGCATCGTTACCGCGACTACAACGGTGAGCGCAGCATCACCACCATCAACTTAAATGATCGCCAGTTTTTGTACAACCCTGAGCTTTTTCAAATGAAACCCAATGATGTGCTCTATGTGCAAACGCGCAAAGGCGTCATCTTCAAAGACGACTTTGGCCTGATGGCATCAATTGTTACACTGGTGGTAAGCGTTGTTACGCTTGGTTTTGCAATAAAGAAATAATGTAAGATTGTATGGAACATTCTACCAATAACCAACGCCCGGGTATGGGGTTTAACTGGAAACTGTACCTGTCGAAATTGCGGAAGAATATATTCTGGATGCTGCTTTCGCTGGTCGTTTTCCTGGTGGCTGCAGCAGCCTATGTACGGTATACCACACCGCTGTACCAGGTGGTGGCTTTTGTAGAAGTAAGGCCCCCGCAAAATGCAGCCTCCATGCTGGGCGGTTCTCCGTTTACCAATGCCAGCAGCGTTAATGCCGGCATGTTTCAAGATATGAACAGTGAAATTTTTAAGCTGCAGTCTGCCAAATTATTCGGCGAGGTAGTGGATTCACTGCAACTAACCATTGAAACCACAAAAAATGGAAGGATCAAGGATCAGCCGGCAGCGGCAGACGATATGCCCTTCACCATCATAGTAGGCAAAGGCCCGGGTGCAAGAGTGCCGGTGTATCAGTTTGCATTGGGCTATGATAAGTTTACTGTAGAAAACGAGCGAAAGAAAATTACAGCAAAGTATAATACCCCGGTAATTATTAAACAAGACACCTTATTGCTATCCCTAAAAGACAAGGCAACGCTAGCCAATAATAGTTCCTGGACCTGCAGGGTGCTCAGCAGGGAACAAGCCATTAATAAATACAAGGGTCGTTTGCTGGTATCACCGGTTCCAAAAGGCGGCACCGGCATGTTGCAGGTAGCAATGCGCGATGAAATTCCTGCGCGTGCCAGGCAAATACTGGAGGTACTGATTGCTAAGTATGATGCGGCTAATTTTTTATTTAAAAACATCGGGCTCCGCTCTGAGATAGCTTTTCTCGACAGCCGGCTGGCAGCAGTAAACGCAGAGCTGGAAGGCCAGGAAAATTATGTAAAGAATTTTAAAGCCAATAATAAGATCAATGATGTAAGCACCTCCGCTAACGAGCTACTGGGTAATCTTACCCGGCTTGATACCAAGAAAGGCGACAACAGTTACAAAGAACATCTTTTACAATTGGTAGAAGAAAATATTTCTGAAAATACGGGAAATGAAGAACGCATAAATGTTCCGGGTTTGCAGGATGTAGATCTGATAAACCTGGTGGGTAAGTATAACGACCTGGTGCTGCAAAAAAAAGAGTTGCTGGATAAGGCGGCACCCATGGATATCCGGCTTCCACCCATTAAAACAAAACTGGAAGACACCCGCAGGAACATTGTACAACGCATTGCCAGCATCCGCAAAGAACTGGCCACCAGCAACAGCTTCCTGGAAGGCCAGGAGCGCAGCACCACGGGCAGGTTTGTTACGCTTCCGGCAAAAGAAAAAGACTATATAGAAGTAAACCGGCTGCTTAATATCAAACAAAGCCTCTACATATTTCTGCTGCAGCGCAAAGAAGATAAAAATATTGAGTTTGCTTCTTCAGGTATGAAGGGCTCAAGAATAGTAGACTGGCATGCAAATGATATGCAGCAGCCAAAGCCCCTGCTTATTTATGCCGGCGGATTACTGGTGGGGCTACTGTTGCCTGCTATTGTAATCGGCCTTCGGTTGGCCACCAACAAGCGGGTTCAGACCAGCACCCAGATTAGCGGCGCAACTTCCATACCCATGATAGGCGAAATTGCTTTTGTAGCAAAGAAGGCGGCAGAATTGGTGGTAACACCGGCCAATGTTACACCCGTGGTAGAACAGTTCAGGACCCTCAGAACCAATATTTCCTATATGAACAATGGTAAAGAAAATAAGGTGATGTTGGTTACTTCAGGCATTAGCGGAGAAGGAAAAAGTTTTATCAGCCTTAATCTTGCCAATGCCTTTGCCATCGGAAAAAAGAAGACCGTTTTACTTGAGTTTGATCTTCACAGTCCATGCCTGTCTGACTACCTGCAGGTTACCAATACGCGCGGTATTACAGATTATCTTACCAGCGATTGCGCTGCAGAAGAAGTTGTTCAACCAATACCTGATTGTCCTGACCTATACTTCATAAGCGCAGGCAGCAGCCTGCCGGCAAACCCCGGGGAAATGATTTTGCACAATCGTATGTCATCGTTGTTCAATTACCTGCGCAGTCATTTTGAGATAGTCATATTAGACACGCCGCCGCTGGAGGCCGTATCTGACGCATTAACCATTAGCAGATGGGCAGACAGCCTGCTGTTTGTTTTACGGCATAAGCTGTCTTTTCTCTCTGTTTTAACAAGGCTCAACCAGTTATACAATGATAAAAAGATTCCTTCGCCTGCTTTAATAGTAAACGGCATTAAACCGGGTGAAGGATTTGATAACGCAAATGGTTACGGCTATGGCTATTCTTACAAACACCGCAAAAAAAATAAAAATGGTATAAATAAATTAAAGATTGCCTGATGGGTATACTCTTATCATTTACACCGGGGCGGCATTTTCCAAACCCTGTAAAACCTGCTGAATGAGGCCCACAGTAAGCGTATGCATGAATACCTACCAGCATCCTTTGTACATACGGCAGGCTATTGATGGGGTATTGATGCAGCAAACAACATTTCCGTTTGAACTGGTGATTGGCGAAGATTATTCGCAAGACGGTACAAGAAAAATTTGTGAAGAGCAGCAGTTAGCGCATCCTGAAAAAATACGACTGCTGCCTGCAGAAAGGAACATCGGGCAATCTGCCAACCTTGCCCGCAGCATTGCAGCCTGTACCGGCCGGTACATTGCTCTATGTGAAGGCGATGATTATTGGATAGACCCTCTTAAACTGCAGAAGCAGGTAGATTTTCTCGACAATCATCCAGACTTTGTAATGTGTTTTCACCAGGCCAATATTGTAGACCATAACGGCCGCAGCATAGAGGAGAGAGTAGCAGATGATCAGGTACAACGCTATGATGGCAGTGAATTTTTTCACCTGTTCGTTCCTACTCCATCGCTTGTTTTTCGTAATTGCCTGGATGCCTTTCCACCGGCATTTTTTAAAGTGAAGAGTACCGATGCGTTTATTGTAGCAATGCTTTCAGGCTATGGAAAGGGCGCCGACCTTCGGTTCATCGGCAGCTGTTACCGGATGCACGAGGGCGGCTTATACAACCGCCTGAGCAGGCTGGATAAATTCCGGCAATCTGTGCATACACGTAAAATGATGCGGCGTTCCAGCTATTTCAACAAATTACAACACAGGGAAATCAGCCGGGAGCT
>DATJGC010000625.1:0-4472 GCA_035495345.1 Chitinophagaceae bacterium
GTACCTGAAGCTATTTGAGCTTACCGGTCAGACCCCGGTGGAATATATCCGATCTGTAAAACTGGAAAAGGCGGCCGCGCTGCTTGAAAACAGTGATATGAACGTGGCGCAGATTGCGTACTCGGTGGGCTTTGCCACGCCTAAATACTTTGCCAAGACCTTTAAGGCAAAATACAATATGCTGCCTTCTGAATACATGGCCAGGCGGCGCAAGGCTCCCGTGCAAAAAACCAGTGATGACGTTTAATTGAGTACCCAGCAGGCAACTCTGCAGTGTTTACCAACTACCTTCTAGCAGCGCATGTTGCTTAATAATTGTCTACCGGCTTCGCCCCCAGTTGTAAGCGCAGGCTGCCGCCAGACTGTATTTTTTTTAACGGGTTGCCTGATTTTAATACCTTTTCTATTGTTGGTGGGCTGAAATTGCAACTACTACTCTAACTTAATCAGCCAGCTTGTAAGTCTTGCTGCTGTCGAATAATACCAACACCCAATCCTGGCCGTAGCCTGCACGCGGCGGCGTAAACTTTTTACTGCCTTTGTTGGCGATGGCTTCCAGCGCAGTGCTTTTTCCATTTCTTGGGTCATACCAGAAACCCTGTAGGGTATTGCCGCTGATCTTTTGAAGTGATACCGTAAAGGGCCGGCCAGCGCAGCTATATACAAACAGATAATCCTTACCGCGTGTGGCCTGTATTCTTTCGGCGGGCACTGTATTGTTCTCAACTATGATGGATTGATCAGGTATACGCTCCGCCATCGGGAAGGCTTCCATCAATTTGCGAACGTACCGCATTTGGGTGGCGGCGGGTAAATCCAGGGCCTGCAACCAGGTATAATGCGGACCATTTACTGCTTCGTGCTGCGGTGCATTCATCTGCCATACATCATGACAGCCATAGGTATGACCGAATGCGCCGGAGAAAAGATCTAAGTATGCCGACCGTCTCACATCAAAAGCATTGGAAGTACCGAGATCGTTTGCATTGAAACAAACAGGGTGGTCTTCATAAATGGGTTCTGCATCCATCACCGGTTTTGTTACCGGAAGATGGTATACGGCCTGTATCTTATCATACACAGCTGCGTCACGACAATGCCCTGTCTGAAACATAGTAAAGCTCAGCCAATCATCTTTTAGAAACCATTCCGCAGAACCCAACTGGTTGGGTTGCGGATGAAAACTGATCACCGCCTTATTGTTAGTAGCCGCCATGATGGCCTTGCCCATGGCGCGCCATACCGCCAGGTCCTGGTGGCCCCTTGGAATACGATCGCCGCCCAGCACCCAAATGATATTGCTCTTGTTGGCATACCGCTTTGCCAGCCATGTTGCATATTGCGCAGCGTTGCTTTCATTAAATATCTCCGGTCCCTTGCCCCAGCGGTCTTTAAAAATTTTATCGCCCCAGGTAGGTAATAGTGCAATATTTATATCATAGCTCGCGGCTTTATCAATGATAAAATCAACATAACTGAAATATTTTTCGTTTGGCTGAGTGGGGTCATCATTTAGCAAAGGCAAATCACCATTTGCGTTCGGCGTGTGCAGTCCATCCAATTCTGCCAACACAACGGCCTGCACCACCGTAAATCCCTGCTCAGATCTTTTCTTCAGGTAGGCATTGGCTTCGTTGCTATCCAGGCGGTGAAACAGCTCCCAGGCCGTGTCTCCCATCCAGAAAAAAGGCTTGCCATCTTTTAATAAATAGCGGTGGTTAGTGCTTACACTAAATTGGGCAAATGCAGGGGTCAATAATGCTGATAAGAATAAACAGCCAATGATTTTGCGCATAGAGGTTTGTTTACTGGTAAGAACAAAATGCTTGCGGTATAAGTATGCAATAGGGTGTTTGCTAAGGGCGAATGGTTGCGGTATCCGTTGCCAGGGCAATCACCGCAGGTCAAATATAATCATTGGCGGAAATGCTGCTGAGCAATTTTTTGCCTAAGGCTGTGGCTGGGCAGGATGCATACTTAAGAAGCCTCCCCTGCTGGGAAGGCTTCTTTTGCACATTACATTTTCTGGTAGAAGACAAAGACGTTATCGATGCTTCTTCTTTTGCTCAGTAAGCTTGTTGATATAAGCAATGATAGCCGCCAGATCCTGCTGGTAAGGAGGCAATACTTCATAGGCCGCACCGGTATTAATGCTGATGATATTATTGTTCCATTGAAGCGTGATATCACTGCTCCATCCATCACAGATGACTGCCGGCGGTCCGTTGCGAATTTTATCAAAATGTTTCAGCTTTAAAAATGCCAGCAGGTCATTCAGCTCTTTTTCGGTAAAATGAAAGCGGTAACGGCGATGATTGTCCAGCCCCGAATGACGCTCAAAACTACTGTCTGCTGCAATCCGCAATGAATCAGACTGCTGCCGCATGCCGGCGCCATACCAGGTGGTAAGCACCATATCCTTTTGCCAGGTATCAGGCAATTGTTGCGCATGGGCATTTCCGGTAGCCAGCATACAAACCAACAGCAGCAGGCCGGGCACAATAGTTTTCCTTACATGTTTCATAGTGTTTAGTTTATCTTTTAAAACCGGTTTACTGCTACCAGATGCAGGCATCCGGGGTATTGCATACCGGCTGGCAATAAATTTTGGGCTTACCTTTGTTTACGCATGCATTTTAACAAACGAATACTTTTTTTATACCTGTTGCTTTTCAGCAGCAGCGTACTATTACTATCCGGCAGGCGCAGGCTGTTGTCGGCAGCACACGAGGCAGTGGCCTACCCTGCGCATTATAGTGGTACTCATATGGTTTTGTCGCTCCTGCACCAACAGGGAAGCATCCTGCGCAGCGTACAGCAGGCAAAGGCCGCCGGCTACAATGTGATCTGGGCCCACGCAGATGCCTGGGATGATCCATATGATCAATATTATAATCCCAATATGGATTCTGTGATCAGCGCTTGTGAAAAATTAGGCGGTATCTGGACCATACCTGGCTTTATGAATTATGATGCAGATGGTACGGCCAAAGTGAAAAGCATGATTGTGACCTGTTTTAAGCGCAAAGGCGTATTGCATATCAATGGAAAGCCCGTGTTTGCGGGGTATGGCTACCAGGCACACAGCAACGGCAAAACAGGTTTTTTTAACCAGGTAAGCCTTGACAGTTCATTGCTGGCCGGTAATAACATTCACGCCACTGATTACCTGCTGCTGGCCAACACGCCCAGTCCATACAGCCAGGACAATCGCAAGACCTGGGAGGGAGAAACCACTTATCTTAACAATGTAAAAAGATTTAAGGTAGCGCGGTGGAATGATCTGCGGCCGGGCATTCCGCCCTTGTATTACGTCACTGATTTTAATCATTTGCTGGACGTATGGCCATGGGTAGACGGGCTGATGGTGTTTGGTGTAGACCAGTCTGTAAAAACGCTGATTGGTTATAATGAACATATATCGCGCGTTGCAAAGGAGCGAAAGCTGGAAGCGGGCGCATGGGCAGGCTATTGCGGCTTTTATGCCTCTGCCAGCGTAAATGATTATGGGTATACGGGCTTAGACAGTGTGCTGTCTGCCATCATCCGGTTGCCGCTGGCGCTTCGGCCCACAGGCCTTGTAGACATTGCCAATGACAATGGTGAACTTAATTACAGCATCCGTTCGCAGAACGACACGGCCGGTCTTTTCTATGTACCTACCACCCGTGGCGCCCTTGCCGGACCGGCTATGCGCACACCGCTGACCGACCATTCTGGCTTTGTAGATTTCTCCCGGCCATGGATAGATGCTTTTTTACACAACCGACCTACCGTAAGCTTTACGCGCGATGAAATCTTCTGTCTTTACCAGTTGCATGCTTACAATGCGCCGTTGATGCCCGTGATACCACCTGCTATGCTGGCACGTGGCTTTACACAGGCACAGTGGGATAAGATGATCTACAAGAACGGTAGTGCGCAGGTAAGGGATATTCAACAAGTACCGGGCATCGACCGTATAACCATGGCAGCCCATCTTACCAAACCCGCCTACCTGGCTATTAATGGCATTCGTTCTACGCTTAAACCGGCTGGTGCAGCGCACTTTAGTATTCCGCTGAATGGGTTTACCGGCATACCGGTTTTTGCCATCATTGAACCCAATGGCAAGACCGTGCGCAAGACAGGCAATGGTCCGCAACCCATTGTAAAGACCGTATGGCCGGGCGGATGGAACCCGCTGGCGCGGAAACTATAAACCCGCTGATAGTCGTCTTTCTGCTGCGCATTGTTACCGGCATACAGTATTTTTAAAAATGCACTAATTTTCCAGAAAAAAAGATGCAAGCCAAAGCGGAAGTATACAATATATATTTTGATGAAGACATACAGGCTGTCAGCATGGAATGGAAGGGGTATGCTACCAGTGCAGAGTTTAAAGAAGGCACTGAGTTAATGCTGAATACGCTGATACAGCATAAGGCTTCCAAAGTATTTGCCAATGTAAAGGAAATGGTGTTGATTGGACA
>DATJGC010000626.1:0-3453 GCA_035495345.1 Chitinophagaceae bacterium
GTGGCAGACAACCTTAATGAGAAACAACGCTCCTTTGGTTTTGCCATGCAGAGTATGTTTATTGGACTCGCTTCTTTTGTGGCCGGCTACCTGCCGCAAAAATTGGTTCAATGGTTTAATGTTTCCCGTGAAAAAACCAGCGGTGCCATTCCCCAGAACATCATGCTCTCCTTTTACATCGGCGGCGCTGTATTTTTAATCGGTGTATTGTATACGGTTTTTAAAAGCAAGGAATACCCGCCCAGTGATGCGGCCTGGAAACAAAAAATCTCAGCGGCCAATACCGGCGTTGCGGGTGGTTTTCGTGAAATCATTGATTCTATCAAACACATGCCCAGCCAGATGAAACGACTGGCACTGGTTAATTTTCTTACCTGGCCCGGCCTCTTCCTCATGTGGTTTTATTACAGCACTGGTGTGGCCACCAATATATTTGGCGGACACCCGGTCACTAACAGCCAGGTATATACGCAGGGGCTTGAATATGCCAACACCACCTCGGCCATACTGAACCTTGTTACCTTTGCTTTTTCTTTTACGCTGCCATTGTGGGTAGGCGCCATCGGCAAAAAATATACGCATACCATCTGCCTCATCATTGGCGGCATAGGGCTAATGGCGGTGAAAGAAATTCATACGCCCTGGATGTTGTATGTGGCCATGAGCATGGTGGGTATTGCCTGGGCCTCCATTCTTTCCATGCCTTACTCCATGCTGGCCGGTTGCCTGCCCGAGAACAAGATTGGTATCTACATGGGCATCTTTAACTTCTTTATAGTGCTGCCCGAAATACTGGCTTCCTTATTCTTCGGGAAGATCATGGACAACTTTCTGAACAACGACCGCCTGCTGGCCGTACGCGTGGGAGGCGTACTGCTTTGTTTGGCCGCCATCATCTGTGCGCTGATCATAAAAGAAACCAAAGACACTGAGGCCACGGCAGAAGTGGCCGCAGAACTGGAAATACTGGAACAAAGACCTGTATAAGATGAAAAAAATACTTTGCTGCTTTTTGCTGCTGGCCGTGCTGGCATTGCGTGTACATGCGCAGGAGCCCATCTCCGTTTACCCCACCAACTGGTGGGTAGGCATGAAGATGAACCGCATTCAAATCATGCTGCATGATAACCAGCCCAATCATTTTATTACAGGCGATAATTTGCTGGTGCAGTCGTCTTCACCGGCTTTGAAGATCATAAAAGTAAACAAACTGCAAAACCGCCGGTACCTGATACTGGATGCATTGATTGCGCCGGGCGCCAGTGCTCAAACGGTTACACTTACCCTCAGCGGTGTTGCAGGCACAACAAACAGCCAGGTGCGTTTTCCCTTGCTGCCCCGTAGAAAGGGTAACGGTACTGCCTATGCGCAGGGCGTACGTTCCGCAGATTTTATTTACTTCCTGATGCCTGATCGGTTTAGCAACGGCGATGAGAGCAACGACCGCCTACCCGGCCTGCGCGATCAATCGCTCAACCGTGATTCTATCTTCCTGCGCCATGGTGGCGATCTGCAGGGCGTCATCAACCATCTCGATTACCTGCAGCAACTGGGCGTTACCGCCTTGTGGATGACACCCGTTATTGAAAACAATATGCCAGACCGTACGGAGCATGGCTATGCATTTACCAACCACTATGCCATTGAACCGCGTTTTGGGGGCGAAGTCGCTTATCTCGCACTCTCAGATTCTTTACACCGCCGCGGCATGAAACTGGTACAGGATGCGGTGTACAATCATATCGGCTCCTTCCATTTCCTGGTATTGGATCCGCCAGACAGCAACTGGCTGCACCAATGGCCCGTACCCACGCAACCTAACTATAAAGAACAGGTGTTTTTTGATCCGCATGCTTCCGCCTATGATAAAAAGAAGATGGCCGATGGATGGTTCACCAATATGATGCCCGATGTAAACCAGGGCAATCCGTACACCGCCAACTTCCTTATACAACACGCTATCTGGTGCGTAGAAAAATTTGGGGTGGATGCCTGGCGTATTGATACCTATAAATATTGCGATCTTAACTTTATGAACCGCTGCAACCAGGCGCTGCTGAATGAATATCCCAACATTACTTTCTTTGGCGAAAACTGGAATGAAAGCGTGGCCAACCAGGCTTACTTCACAAAAAATATATTCAATACCGCCTTTAAAAGCAATCTCACGGGTGCCATTGATTTTGAATTCCTCTTCCGGGGTATCCAGCCCGCGCTTACCCAGGCACCCAATGGCGTTTCACAACTATACCAGACCGTTAGCCAGGATTTTATGTACCAGCAACCGATGAACAATGTGGTATTCCTGGATAACCATGATATGACGAGGTTCTTCAGCGCGGTGGGAGAAGATGTGGCCAAACAAAAAATGGGTCTTAGCTGGTTATTTACCACGCGCGGCATACCGCAATTGTATTATGGTACTGAAATTATGATGAAGGGCGTTGCTAACCCCGACGGCTGGGTGCGACTTGATTTTCCGGGCGGCTGGAAGGGTGATCAAAAAAATGCTTTTACAGGCGCGGGCTTGTCGGCCGAGGAACGGGCTGTGCAGGATCTCACCCTCAGGCTGGCGGCATTCAGGGCCGGGTCATCGGCCCTCAAGACGGGTGCGCTGATGCAATTTATACCGGAGAATGGCGTCTATGTCTACTTCCGGTACGATAATCAGCAAACCGTTATGTGCATCATGAATACCAATGATGGCCAGGCTACCATCGACTTAACGCGCTTTGCAGAACGCGTAAAAAATTATACAAAGGCAATGGATGTAGCCACCGGTACGGTGTTCCCCATTGAAAACAATGCCATCACTTTGGGTGGCAAGTATTTGCTGGTGCTGGAGCTGCGCTAGTGTTGCTAAGAGAACAAGGAGGAAAGGAGATAAGGAGCTGTTGCCTGGATGTAATTTATTAGAGATTTCATTTAGCTGCGCCCGCCGCTTCGCCGTAACGCCGCGTGAAACCATCAAAGCAGAGGACTTTTTGACTTTTGACTTTTGAATTTTGACTTATCGCCACAACCGTCTGACCCTTGGTCTGACGGCTTAAGGCTATAGAGGAAATCGTCGCAAAGGCGGATGGGGCAAGTCGCTGTGAATGCTACCCCGTCAGACCAAGGGTCAGACGGGGATCGCCGCTGTAGCTTCGAAACGCCGCGTGAAACCATCGAAGCAGAGGACTTTTTGACTTTTTGCTTTTGAATTTTGACTTGATGTACGTCCCTGACCTGAGTTGACCACATTTTTGGAAAATTATGAGAGGGAGTATCAAGGAAATCCGAAAAAAGCGATGTTACGCTATTGAGTTTAAAAGAGAATTGGTGAGATTATTTGAACAAGGTAAATTTAGTGTCTTACAACTTAACAAGCTCTACGGAGTATCTTCTCAGTTGATTTATTTGTGGGTTTATAAATATTCTCAGTTCAACGAAAAAGGCTATCGCATCATCGAA
>DATJGC010000627.1:0-6666 GCA_035495345.1 Chitinophagaceae bacterium
AGCCACAACGGAGAGTTCATTATCTCCTGTTGATTGTGTCTGCTGTTTCAAATGTACAGCCGCATTGAATGCCCCTGCGGGCAAATAGACGGGGGTCGATTTAAATCGCTGAACGTACTTGCAGGCAGCATTAATGCAAGACTATTACGCATTGATAAACCGCGGGCACCGGCGCAGCAGTATTCATTACATTCATGCGCAACCGAACTTTATCATCTAAATGCCCATCTTTTACCCTATCAAATATTCATCTTCTTTAGCTCAGACACCGCATGATCAACCGCCCTTGCTGTAATGGCCATAAAAGTAAGCGATGGGTTCTGGGTGCTGGTAGACGCCATACAGGCACCATCTGTAACAAATACGTTTTTACAGTTGTGAAACTGGTTGAACTTATTCAATAAAGAAGTCTTTGGATCTTTTCCCATTCTAACGCCGCCCATTTCATGTATATCATTGCCGGGTTTGCGACCGTTATCATAGGGCCTGATTTCTTTACAACCTCCTGCCTCCAGCATTTCGCTACCCTGTTGTAAAAAGTCTTTCAGCAATTTTTCATCGTTCTCGTCATAATCAACCGAGGTTACCAGCAAGGGAATGCCCCAATCATCTTTCTTTTCGCTGTGCAGCCATACCTGGTTTTTTTCTTTGGGAATGGTTTCTCCCTGCATCATCATAGATACATGCCAGCTGCCCGGCTCTGTAAGCTGCGTTTTATAATCGGCACCAATACCTTCTGCATGCACACCGTTCCAGCGGGCACGGGAGGCACTGTAATGCACCATATAACCGCGCAGAAAATCGGTTTCCTGTTTATGTACGTTGCGGAAATTAGGCATCATGGCGGCTGTAGGCCTTCTGCCATAATCAATCTTATCTTCAAACCCTTCTATCACTGCGTTTATATTGCCCCGGTAGTTATGAAAGGCGATGTACTTGCCCAGCAATCCATTGTCGTTGCCAAAACCATGCGGAAACCTGCCGGAGGTAGAATTCAGCAGCAGTAGGTTTGTGTTGAGGCAGGCCGCATTTACAAAAATGATATTGGCCGTATACTCCGTCATCTCCTTTGTATGCGCATCAATGACACGCACACCGGTAGCCTTGTTTTTTGCCTCATCAAATACAATGGAGTGTACAACGGCATCTGGCCGTATGGTCAGGTTACCGGTTTTCATGGCCCAGGGAAGCGTGGAAGAATTAGAGCTGAAGTAACCACCAAAAGGGCAGCCGCGATAGCAGATATTCCGTGCCTGGCACTGACCCCGACCCTGCTCAAGATGTACAGCCGCAGGTTTGGTAAGATGCGCACATCTTCCCTGCACTACGTAACGATCTGTATAGCGCGACTTTATTTTTTCCTGTATGCTTTTCTCGGCGCAATTCAGTTCCCAGGGTTGCAAAAACTCGCCGTCTGGCAATGTATCCAGCCCGTCTCTGTTACCGCTGATACCCGCAAAACGTTCTACATGACTATACCATGGCGCCAGGTCTTCATAGCGGATGGGCCAGTCTATGGCGAAATTGTCCCGGGCCGGTCCTTCAAAATCATACTTGCTCCAGCGCTGTGTTTGCCTTGCCCAGATAAGTGATTTACCGCCTACCTGGTAGCCGCGGATCCAGTCAAAGGGTTTATCCTGTACATAGGGATGCTCCTTGTCCTTTACAAAGAATTGCTGGGTGGCCTCATCAAAGGCATAGCAACTGTCTGCAATCGGGTTTTCTTTTTTTAATGCAGTGGTTAAGGAGGTACGATGCGGAAAATCCCAGGGATTGAGATTGGTGGTGGGATAGTCTTTAATATGCCGCACATCGCGCCCTCTTTCAAGCACCAGGGTTTTCAGGCCATGGTCACATAATTCTTTGGCAGCCCAGCCACCACTAATGCCTGACCCCACTACGATGGCATCAAAACTCAGCTTCTGTTCATTCCTGGTATTACCCATACAGTACTTTTTTTATTGGCAGCATCAAAAACAGGCAGCCGCTGCCCAATGATCTTCATGAGACAATGCTGCTAAGCGCTATTTGTAAATGTAAATAAAAGCTGCCTTAAAACATAAACAATCCGGGCAGTAAAACGGGTGAGTCCTTGCCATAAAAAGCGCGTAACGGCCAGGCGGTTGCCATCTTGGTAACAAGTTTGCTGTGTAGCCCTAAGCCACACAAACCATGAAACAAATGAGATTCAGATTGATCAATCAAAAAAAACCAGCACCCATCCCTAACGTTGAAAGCCCGGTTAAAGCCAATGTAATATGCGCGGGTGCCATCCTTGTAAAAAAAGATGCTTTTCTCTTTGGCAAACGTTCTGCAAAGAAAGATTGGGCGCCCGGTCTTTGGGATATTGTAGGTGGAAAATCCTTAAAAAATGAGCTCCCCCTATTTACGCTGCAAAGAGAAACGCTTGAAGAGACCGGCGTACAGGTGTTGGATGCGGAATTGCTGACCAGCGCCGATGTGGCAAGAACAGACGACAATGCGCCCTTGTTCCGGTACCATATCTACATGGTAAAACACTTTAAAGGAAAACCAAAAAACAAAACCAGGGAACATACAAAACTACAATGGTTTACAAGGGAAGCGCTGGAAGAACTGCCGCTGGCCCTACCGGAATACCTTCCATTGATAGATGAATGGCTGGCTAAAAACAGGTGAACGTTTACTTGTAGTAAGTTGTCAGCATAATGTAACTATCATTTGATCTGCTGCAATACTGGTATGCTCAATGGTTGCACGCCTGCCAGAAAAAAAACAGTAGTTAAACAGCCGCCGGTTACCATGGCAGATGTAAGCATCACGCAGTGATCATTTGTGACTAGTATTTATTGAATCCGCCTTCGGTTTAAACAACACCTGCCAGGCGCCGGTAGACCAGAGCGCCCAGGCTATCAGCACTGGTTGAAAAAATAGCCTTAACAGCCTGGCGCGGTCGGTATCCAGGCCAAACGCATCGCGATGGCCAAGGTATTGCGCAATATTGCCGGGAAAGATGAGCACGTAAAAAATGGCCAGTGCTATACCTACCTTCACCCGTTGCTGTTTCCAGAATAGCATGGCCATGCCCAGTAAAAATTCTACAATGCCAGACAATATCACCACCAGGTCTTTCCCCAATGGTACCCAGTCTGGCACCTGTGCCTGGAAAGCCTTGCGCTGAAATGTACAATGGCCAATGGCGGCCAATACCATGAATAAGCCTAATACAATTCGAAAAATTTTTTGGGCTGTGGAAGTAGGTACCGTTGACTGCATGCTATGCTGGTTGTTTGCATGAAGTTCGGCCGTTTTACTGAGCCCGCCTATTCTGGTGGCTATTCAGTCCGTAAACTTTTGCTGGGGTTGGCCCTTGCGGCGCGTATGGTCTGAAAACTGACCGTTAGCAGGGTAAGAACAATGGCCGTTAACATCACCAGCGCAAATACACCCGGCCCCATCTTTATCTTATTTTCATACTGTGCAAGCCATTGCTGCATGCCGTACCAGCTCAGCGGCGCAGCAATAAGACAGGCAATCAGTACCAACAGCACAAAATCTTTGGAAAGCAACTGCCAGAGGTTTTGTGTAGAAGCACCCAATACCTTGCGCACGCCAATTTCTTTTACACGCTGCTCTACAGTAAAAGAAGACAAACCAAAAAGGCCCAGGCAGGAGATAAAAACAATCAGCACCGCAATCACCGCAGAAAGATTACCTACCAGCTCCTCGTAATTAAATTTCTTTGCGTACTCTTCATCCGCAAATTTATAGGCGAAGGGATAACCCGGGTTGTACTTATCAAAAATAGGTTTCAGCTTGCTGATGGCCGCGCTGACTGACATGGCCGGGTTTAAACGGATATTCAGGAAGTTTACCCACTGTTTATTGAAAACAATGGTGAGCGGAGATACCGCCCTGAACGGTGATTCCATCTGTATATCAGGTATAACGCCAATAACTACCATGGGCTTGTCGAGCCATTTAAGCGCGGTGCCCACGGGCTTGGTTAAACGCATTCTTTTTACCGCGGCCTGGTTAAGCAATACCGCGTTAGAGTCTGCAAAGGAGCGCGAGAAATCTCTGCCCTCTAAAATTTTTATACCCAGGGTTTTCGTGTAGTCATAGGCGGTAGCAATGGTAGCAAAAACCACTGATTTTTCTATGGGCTGACTGCCGGGCCATTCCCACCCATTGTTATTGCTATACAGTTCAGAGGCCGGAGAATTGCTCTGGCAGCTGGACAAGATTGCGCCACTGGCTTGCATCTCCTGTGTAATGGGCACCAGGTTCTTGCTGATGTCGGCCGACCAGTCGATAGATATCAATCCTTTATTGTTAAACCCTATCGGCTGGTTCTTTCCAAATTGTATTTGCTGGTAAACCACCAATGTACCAATCATCAGTGCCACCGCGCTGGAGAATTGCAGCACCACCAATATCTTGCGCGGCAATGAACCTGATCTGCCAGCTGTAAGATTTCCTTTTAATACACGCACCGGGTTAAATGCAGAGAGATAGAATGCTGGATAACTGCCGGCCAGCAAACCTGTAAATATTGTAAAGACAATCATGATGATCCAAAATAGCGGACTGGCCAGCTGCAGGCTCATGTCTTTATCTGTAAGCCGGTTAAAATACGACAGCGAGAGCAGCACCATGCCCAGCGCGAGTACAAAAGATAACGAGGCTATAAGCATTGATTCACTTAAGAACTGCGCAATCAGCTGCCGCCTGCCACCGCCCACAGATTTGCGCACGCCTACTTCTTTTGCGCGTTTCTCTGAGCGTGCAGTGCTCAGGTTCATAAAGTTGATACAGGCTATCAGCAACACAATGGCGCCCAGTATACCAAACATTCTTACATACTTTATAAAACCGCCGGTATTTACGCCATTGTTGAAATCGCTGTACAAACGCCATTTAGACATGGGATGGATAAATACTTCCGGCTTGATGCTGTTAAGCGTATTGGCATCGGTAAAATGCTGAATGACCAGGTTTTTTATTTTTGCATTGACGGCGGCGGGCTTTGCATTTTCCTTCAACTGCACATACACCTGCCATGAATTGTTTGCCCAGTTGGTTTTGTGGTATTGCTTTATCCACGGATACACTATTTCTTCCAGGCTAAAGGGCAGTAAATAATCAAATGACAATGTACTGTTCCGCGGCAGCTTCTCTACAACGGCGCTAACTTTTACATCAAAGGTATTGTCTACCTTAACCGTTTTGCCGATGGGATCTTCTTTTGCAAACAAGGCGTCTGCGGTTTGTTTTGTAAGTACAATGGAGTAAGGATCGTGCAGGGGATTGCTGGCACCGGCCAGTACCTTCAATGAAAACATTTGTATTGCATCTTTGCCAATGAAATGGCCGGGGCGACTGATCTTCTTCTCGCCAAATTGTAGAGAACGATCTGAGCCCCAATCGCACATGGCCACGCCTTTAAAATCGGGAAATTTTGTTTTCAACTCCTCCCCCGCGGGGAAGGGCATGGCATCCTGTGATCCGCGATGACCATCAAAGGTCTGGTTCATCATTATTTTGTACAGGGTAGCATAGTTTGCGTGGTACTTATTGGCAGACAATTCATCATGCATCCACAAACCTATCAGCATAACCACGGCCATGCCGGTAGCAAGGCCCAGGATATTGATAAAAGAATAAACTTTATTCTTGATAAGATTTCTCCAGGCGGTGAGCAGGTAATTTTTTAGCATGAGAACAGCATTTATGCCAAATCCTGCACCAACCGCAATGCCATTCTTTTAACCGTTTGCAAAACAGATTTTTAGCGGGGAAGAGCTCCGGTAATGCTGTCCGTTTCTGAACACTCAGTGCCCGGAAATGGGCGAAGGGGAAGGCGGTTGCCAATGGTAGTTATCATCAACTTATCATGTGACCTTCATAAAGATGGTTGAAGAGTCTTCGTTAATCACCATCATCTACCTGGCGCAGGCCTTTTACGGATTGCAATTTATACTGCGCACCCATCTCAATGGCTTCAATGCCTTCTACTACAAAGTGCCGGTTACCGCAATGGAACCAGATATCTCCGTTTAAGTATTTCAGTTCCAGGTGCGCAGCATTGCTGGCGTCAAAATAAAATTTTTGAAAGACTGCGCGTTGCCATTGAATACCGATGCTATCGGCCTGCTGCAGCAAGTGGGTAAATTCTGTATGGTAAACAAGCGCTGCTTCGCGCTTTCTATGCGCCATCATTTCGGCCATTGTTTGCTGTGTAAGTCCCTTGCTTTTGGCCGCAAACAACTTTTGCAGCATGGCTTCGTATTCTTGATCAGTGGGATACAATTGCAGCCATTTATCACTGCTTCCCTTTTTAAAAGCCTGGAAGATAGCGGCAGCAAGCGCATCTTCTTTTGCTTGCGACTTAACGGATGTGTTCATGATTTTTGTACCAGTGGTTTGTGCATTGCACATCAGTATTGAAAGTATCAGGCAGCTGCCGATAAGAAAGCTTTTCATGTGCGGGTTTTTTAGAACGCTGTGCTAATTCCATTTCTGGTTAATGGCAAACAGCATGTACAATACAAAGAGGATTGCGGGCAGGGCCAGCACCAGCAGCAGCAAAATGGCAAGTGCTGTGTGTTGCTGATGTTTTAACCAAATGCTGCCCAGCAGTATAATGGCTAAACCGCCATCGATACCCATCCATAAACCCATATT
>DATJGC010000628.1:0-5563 GCA_035495345.1 Chitinophagaceae bacterium
TAGATTATATTGTAAACTTTGAAAAACATTTTGATCAGCCAAAGGTCATTAAGTTGGACGTTAATTACCGAAGTACACAAACCATTGTAGGAGCAAGTACAGAAGTGATTCGGAAAAATAAGTTCCAGATTGACAAGGAAATTAGGGCTCATAAACAAACGCCTAGTAAAATTCAGATATACCGGGCAAAGGAAATGGACCAGGATGGTGTCGATTATATGGTTGAAAAAGTAAGGCAGTTACAAGACGAAGGTTTAAATTCAGAGGATATATTGATACTCTACAGGCGTAGTAAAATGTATCAACCGTATAGGGAAGCATTAAAAATGGCAGGCTTAAGGGTCACGGCTAAAACGATACATGCTTCTAAAGGATTGGAAGCAAAGGTGGTTTTCATCATTGGCTTGACGGACGGCTCTGGCGGATTTCCGGATATATGGCTGGATGATGTAGTTTTTAGGGTAGTAAAGGATGTGAAATTTGATATGTTAATGGAAGAAGAGCGCAGGCTATTTTATGTAGCACTTACCCGTGCCAAGGACGAGCTTTATCTGATTACTGAATTAGGAAGCGAGTCCCCGTTTATTGATGAAATTCCTAAAGAATTTTATGCGGTAAATAAAACAGAATTTAAAAACATCATTAACCCGATACCGATTTGTACCCAATGCGGTACAGAAATCAAGGAATTTTATAAGTTCTGTCCCACCTGTGGAATCGTAATTTGAGTTTAAGTTTCAAACTGTTACAGGTATGCTTTTAACTCTGGGAATATTTTATAAACAATCTCGTTGAAGCTATTGTTCTGAATTGGTTTTTATATTTCTGAAAGTCGACTACTCGATATCTAAATCTCTTTTTCTGATCACGTTTTAATATTTCTTAATAAACGCAGTAAAAAAAGAAGAAATTACCTATGGGCTTTACCTGGAATTTGTGGCGGATTATGAAAATGAAAAGAAGAAAATACAGGAAGAATTGACACCAGCCTCAAAAGGGGTGTCGAACCTGGAATTGTGTGTGAATTTCGCCATCAACTATTCCACCAAAGTTGCTCCTGTATGGACTTCTGCGAGTTATACCGAAAGACAAAGGCTTCAATTTTTGATGTTTGCAGATGGGCTGTTCTATGATAGAAAAAAAGACAAGTCTCGAACCGACAATGCAAATGATGCATTTCAATAAATTGCAGAGCTACAGCGGCTTTTACAAAAAACTAAGAGCCGCACTCCAATGAAAAATTTTAGGAGTGCGGCTCGGGTAGCCCCGACAGGAATCGAACCTGTATCTAAAGTTTAGGAAACTTCTATTCTATCCATTGAACTACGGGGCCGCGCTACTGAAGCATGCCAAACATATAGCCAGGCAGGCTTCCGCGGGCGGCAAAAATAAGCGTTTCCGGGTAAATAGCACAGCGTAAATTGCTGCCCTTTAATACTTACCTTCCGCTCTAAATTGCCATTGTTATGAAGCCTGGTCTGTCCGTACAAATTGCCTTCCTAATTATCATTAGCAGCCTCACCGCTTACAACGCCAGCGCCCAGGGATCGGGTGCACGCCTCAACCATATCGCCCAGTATGTGCTTGACCTTAAAGTAAGTACCGATTTCTACCGCGAGGTGGTAGGCCTGGATACCATTCCTGAACCCTTTCATGATGGCCGGCATACCTGGTTCCTCATCGGCCCCAAAAGCCATCTCCATATTATATCCGGTGTAAAAACACCGCTGCCCAAAGAAAAGAATACCCATCTCTGTTTCACCGTTGCCTCGGTAGAAGCCTTCATACACAGGCTAACAGCCCACAATATCCCCTTTGAAAGCTGGACGGGCGAAAAGCAAACCTTCACCAAACGCGTGGACGGCGTAAAACAAATCTATTTCCAGGACCCCGATGGCTACTGGATTGAAGTAAATGATGCCCGCGAATAAATAACTTCTCCTTTGTATCCACCCGCAAGCCAGGCAACTGCATTGGCCGCTGCTACCTGGCTGTCAAATGCCTGTAGCAGCAGCAGGCAAAAAACCTATATTTGCAGTCCTTTGTAAAGGTTTGAACCATGAAGTTTTATAATATCATTATCAGGTATCGTTTGCAGATTGGCATTGCCCTGCTGGTTATTGGGGCAGTCGTGAATTATTTCGGTAATAGCTTCTGGGCTGCTTTTCCGCTTTACCTGATTGGCATTGTGCTCATTTTTGGCCATTTCTTTTTTGGCCCCCTGCGCCTCATACAGGAGTACATGGAAAATGGTGATATGGAAGGCGCTGAAAAAGTGCTGGGCTCTATCAAGTTCCCCAACCTGATGTACAAACCCATTCGCTCTGTGTACTATACGCTCAAGGGCAATATTGCCATGATGAAGCAAGATTTTGACGGCGCGGAGAAAAATATGCAGAAGGGGCTAGACCTGGGTATGCCCATGAAAGAAGCCGAAGGTGCCAGCCTGCTGCAGATGGGCATGCTGTCTATGCAGAAGAACGATATCAAAAAGGCGGAAAGCTTTATCCGCTCGGCCATCCGCAAAGGCCTGCCAGATAAAGAGAATGAAGCCGCCGCTTACCTGCAGCTTTGCAGCATCATGATGACGAAAAGAGAATTTCGCGCAGCTAAAGAATATTTCCGGAAAGCAAAAGGATTAAAGCCCACCACTCCACAGATTGTAGACCAGATAAAACAGGTGGAGAAATACATCAGTCGTATACCGGGTTAATAGAGACGCGTAGCTGCTACTTCCTATCTGCGCTTACGCAGCACCGTTACCTGCTAAAGACAAGATCAGGGTTAGCCCCGGGCCATTCACCAAATACCTCATTGGTACGCTGGTACCGAAAAGAAAAGATATCCCTTAACTGGCTGCGGACAAACAGCGCATTGGCAGCATCGCCCAGCCAGCCCAGCGGAATCTTGTAATGCACAATATCCGTCATCTCCACACCGCCTTCTATCTCTTTAAAATGATGCTGGTGATGCCATAAACTATAGGGCCCGTAACGCTGTTCATCAATAAAATACAGGGCGTCTTTTACCTGCGTAATCTCAGTCATCCAGTACAAAGGAATGCCCAGCAGGGGGCTCACCTTGTATTCAATGATCTGGCCGGCATACATCCGGTTGCCATGATGATGAGAAATGATATTGAAGCGCAGGTGCGTGGGCGTAATGCGCTGCAGGTTGGCAGGGTTAGAAAAGAATTCCCATACCGCGGGTAGCTGACCAGGAATACGTTGTACCGTTTTTAATGAATGCACCGCCATCAGTAGTAATGATTTGCTATGGATAACGGGCCATGTGTTCAAAGGTTCGTTTGCAGGCCTTTATTATCGCCCTAAAAATTAAAATATGGTTATTGTTTAAGCAGATGCGCGCAAGCCAATAGAATTTTCTAACACACGCGTAATAGTGGTTTTTAAACGTGGCAGGGTAAAAATGGTTTTTTCAATGTATTCTACCACGCCCAGCCTGAGTATGGAAGAGGTAACCGCAATCTCCAGGTTGCTGGAGAAGAAAATAACCGGCATGGCCAGCGGGCGCTTCTTTAATTCTTTCAGCACATCATAGCCATTGATCTTGCCGTCCAGGTTATAGTCTAGTATCACAATGTCTGGTTGCCTGTCTAATGAAGCCAAAAATTTCTCGCCGGTGCTGAACACCTGTATATCCTGGCTGATATGCTCCAGGTGCTTTAATACAAGTGTCTGGTATACCGGGTTGTCTTCTACTACGAAAATGCTGGGCTGTACGTTTTGCATGTGTTGCTGTTGTGCCCATCAGTGGTCAACAATGCTGCCAAACCAATTCCCTTCTCAAACAACTGGTTATCAATGCCAGCGTAATTTTCCGAGCCGTTTTTCTTCCCAATGCCGGAATCAATGACCGGTGCGGGAAATTTTACAGGGCAAAATCAGTCTTCAGCTGCGCAATGCAATCATAGATAACGGCAGACACTTTCTCAGCTAAAGGGGCCAGACCAGCAGTATCTACTTCGTGCTTGCCATTGGTTTCAATCAGGCGTATATCATCTTTCACCATGGTAATGCCCATGGAGTCTACGGTAGATTTTAGCTTATGTGCTACCTTACCCACACGCTGCCATTCTCCTTTGCTGCAGGCCTCATGCAAATCTTTTAACCCGGGCGGTACGGTTTCTATAAACAGTTGCACCATCTTTTTTATAAACGCTTCGTCTCCGCCGGAGACAGATCTAACCATTGAAAGATCATAGAGTGACATAAGAGTGTTTTCTTTTATGATAGCGGGTGATTGAACAGGTGTTGCCGCCTCATCTGCGGTGCTGGCTTGCGGTGGCAGGTTTTTACGGATAACTTCAAACAGGCTGGCTTCCGTAAAGGGCTTAGACAGGTAATCATTCATGCCGGCACTGATGTAGGTATCGCTATCTCCTTTTAGCGCATTGGCGGTTAGCGCAACAATCGGAATACCAGCCTTGGCCTTGTTTTCCAATTGCCTGATCTGTTGCGTAGCAGTGATACCATCCATTTCGGGCATTTGTATGTCCATGAGGATAAGATCAAAATCCTGCTGCTGCAGCATCTCAACTGCTTTGCGTCCATTGTCTGCAATGGTTACTTCAAAACCCCATGATTGCAAAATGTGCCGTGCAAGAAACTGGTTCAGCTCAACATCTTCTGCCAGCAATACATGCCGCTTTCCGAGCGAAGCATAGTTGGTAACACTAATTGGTGCGGTGTCCATAACAGGCGCCTCCTCTTTTTTATAGGGTATGATAAATCTGAAACTGGTACCAATATCCACAGTACTTTCCACCCAAAGCTCTCCTCCCTGCATTTCTATCAGGTTTTTGCAAATGGAAAGTCCCAGCCCGGTACCACCGTATTTACGCGTGGTATTGCTGCTGGCCTGTACAAAGGGAGAAAAAATAGCGTTGAGTTTATCCGCCGGTATGCCAATACCAGTATCCTGTATCACACACTCCATTGCCAGCCACTCATCTTTATCTAATTTCACTTTGCTGGTAACGGTAATGCTTCCCTGCCCGGTAAATTTTACGGCGTTGCTTAAAAAATTATTGAGTATCTGCACCAACCGGTAAGGATCGCCCTTTACCTGCAGGCCCGCCGGCAAACCATTGGTATGTGTAAGGCGAATGCCTTTTTCCTCCGCCTTAAAGCTAAAGGAGTGAATGACACTGTTGATCTTCTCAGATAGGTTGAATGGAATCTCTTCCAGCTGCATTTTGCCGGCCTCAATCTTTTCCAGGTCAAGTATATCATTTACAATGGCCAGCAGGTTATTGGCAGAATCCTGCATCATCCCAAGGTATTGTTGCTGTTCTTTGGTAAGCGTTGTTTTGGCCATCAATGCTTCAATACCCAATATACCGTTCATGGGTGTACGTATTTCATGGCTCATATTGGCCAGGAAGGTTTTTTTAGCCGCAGCAGAATCTTCAGTGTTTTTCTTTGCCTGCATTAATTCCTGCTCTGCCAGTATCCGCTGCGTAACATCCTGCGAGAAGCCAATTACATAGGGGTCTACGCCGGGTTCTTCTACCTTATAATTCTGGTACAGCAGGTAAATT
>DATJGC010000629.1:0-3582 GCA_035495345.1 Chitinophagaceae bacterium
TCAATTTATCCGCTCTGCACCAATATCTCCATTGATGTGGGCATCATGGAAAAAGCCTCCAATGTATACCTGATTCCCTCTTCCTTTGGCTGGAGCGATCTTGGCACCTGGAACAGCGCCTATGAAAATATTGAGAAAGACTATTTTCATAATGCCGTAGGTGGTGACAATGTCATGGTCATTGATGCCGTAAAATGTATGGTGCACGTGCCAAAGAACAAGCTTGTATTGTTACAGGGACTGGAAGACTTTATTGTTGTAGATACTGATGATGTACTACTGATTTGCAAAAAAGAAAAGGAACAGCAGATAAAGGATTACGTGGCAGAAGTAAAACGTAATAAGGGCGATAAATACCTGTAGTCAGGTCCACCCATCACCTGCACCTTCCTCTGCTCATCATATATCAATATTATTAATGACTACCCATGTACTGCATGGGTAGTTTTTTTATTGCCGCACCTGCCAGCATCTTTCTGCAAAACTTTCATACATTAGTTATTGAATACTTCACCATATGTTAACGCCACCACTTAGCAATATACTTTTCCTGGACATAGAAACCGTGGCGCAACAAGACAGCTTTGAAGCACTCTCACCACAATGGCAACTGCTCTGGAAGAAAAAGGCCGAAGTACTCCTGCGTAACCGCGAAGACGAAACACCGGCTTCAATTTATGGCAGGGCCGCCATCTACGCAGAATTTGGAAAAGTAATCTGTATCAGCTGTGGTGTTATTCAGGGTATGGGCATGGACCGAAGCTTAATTTTAAAATCATTCTGCTGCGATGATGAAAAGGAATTATTGGCTGGCTTTGCAGAAATGGTGAATAAATGGAATGTGGGTCCGCAAAAATTTTTGTGTGCGCACAACGGCAGAGAGTTCGACTTTCCCTATCTCTGTCGCCGCATGATCATCCATGGTATTCCGTTGCCCTCATTATTGCAACAGGCAGGTAAAAAACCCTGGGAAGTTTGTTATATAGACACCATGGACCTCTGGAAATTTGGTGATTTTAAAAGTTATACCAGTCTTAACCTGCTGGCCGCTACCCTTGGCATTCAAACACCCAAAGATGATATAGACGGCAGTATGGTGGGCGATGTTTACTGGAAGGAAAAAGACATGCAACGCATTGTTGCCTATTGTCAGAAAGATGTTGTCACCGTTGCGCAGGTATACCTTAAAATGCAGGGAGAGGCATTGCTGTTGCCGGAGCAGGTGGAGGTAAGAGAGTAGTTCTGAGTTCTTAGTTCTTAGTTCTTAGTTCTTTTGCTTAGCACACAGTTTAAAGTTTTCAGTTTGCAGTTTTTAGTTCTTTCGCTCGGCGAAAGTTTTCAGTTTTTAGTTCCTTTGCTACGATCGTGCAAGATGGCATTGTTGAAAGCGTAAAAGCATTGGGCTTTACCACTGCCTCGTTGCATCCCCGAGAGAAACCATGGAAGCAAAGGAAATGTGAACCGCGAACCCGGAACTAAAAACTTATAGCGCTTCGCGCAATTTCTTTGGCAGGCTGCTTACCACCAGTTCATAAGAATGATCAATCCATTCCTTTAACTGTTTGCTGGAAACCGATCCGTCTACAACAATGGTGTTCCAGTGCTTCTTGTTCATGTGGTAACCCGGCTGCACACAGTTGTACTGCTCCCGAAGTTCCTCCGCCAAATCAGGGTCGCATTTTACATTGAAGCGAAATTCAGGCGCGTCCAGTCCTGTTAACAGGAATAGCTTGCCCCCTACTTTATACACCAGCGTGTCTGGTCCAAACGGAAGCGTTTCTTCCACGCCTTTCTTGGCAAGACAATACGCCTGTAACTGTTCTATATCCATACAATTGCGGTTGCACCTGTTTATTCAGGGTTCATAATGGCGGTAGCCTCAATTTCTATCAGGTAGGAGGGATCTATCAGCCCCTTTACTTCAATCATGGAAGTACAGGGCATGATGTCTTTAAAGTATTTGCCATGCGCCCTGCCATATTCTTCCCATCTACTGATATCCGTTACAAACATGCGCGTGCGCACTACATCCTGTAAACTGGCGCCGGCCCTTTGCAATACCTTTTCTATTTTCAGGATGGCAAATTCTGCCTGCGCAAACGCATCGTTTATACCAACTGTATTGCCTTCATCATCTACCGCCACGGTGCCCGTGACCTCAATACAATTGCCCACTTTTACGGCACGACTATACCCTACTATCGATTCCCATTTGGCACCGGATGCGTAGTTGGTTCTGTTCATCTGAGTAATTATTTTGAATGCTGGCCCTGGTTGTAAGCGTTCTCCATCCGCGCCGCTTCCCATGCAATCAATGCTGTTTTGCGCGTATTACCCCACATATAGCCGCCCAATACGCCGGTGGACTGTATCACACGGTGGCAGGGAATAAGGTAGGCCACCGGGTTGCTGCCAATTGCAGTGCCCACAGCCCTGGAAGCATTGGGTGCGCCAATGCGTTGCGCAAGTTGCCCATAGGTGTTGAGCGCGCCAAAAGGAATCCGCAACAATGTTTCCCACACTTTTAACTGAAAAGCGCTGCCCTGCAAATGTAATTTAATTGATTGCAGCTTGCTCCAGTCGTGCTGAAAAATGAACAGTGCGTTTTGTTGCAGCATATCTAATTTGCGTGTTAACGCGGCCTGCGGAAATTTGCTGCGCAATTGCTCAATGCCCGATGCTTCTGATGCGGCAAAGGCCATATGGCAGATGCCTTTGGTGGTAGACGCTACCAGTACGTTGCCAAAAGGCGTTTCTGCAAAACTATAATTAATGGAGAGTGATTGCCCGCCGTTCCGGTATTCTGCCGGCGTCATTCCTTCAATGGAAATAAACATATCATGGAGGCGACTGCTGCCGGAAAGACCGGTTTCAAAAGCCACGTCTGCAACGGTAGCCTGTTGCTGCTTTATCAGCCCTTTAGCGTATTCAATGCTGATAAATTGGAGGAATTTTTTTGGCGTGGTGCCTGCCCAGCGGTTAAACATGCGCTGAAAATGAAAAGGGCTTACATGAACCTGTGCGGCAATCTCTTCCAGCCCAGGCTGATCCTTGAAATGCGTTTTTATGTATTCAATGGCAAGGGCAATGCGTTCATAATCGGTTTGTTCTTGTACTGTCATAACATTTATTTTATTCCACAAACCTACTACGGCAAAGCGGGCAGTCCAATACGAAACTTGCGGTCTTTACCATTTGAAAGAATATCATTCAAAAGTATTGCTGTCCTATTAATAATTTCTAGTTTTTTATGAAACGCTTTGTGCGCACGGCTTTGTGACTGGTATGCGGAGAATGGGGCTTACTAAGGCTATCTAGACAACAGCACCTGCAAAAGCCGCCTTCGTTTTACGTGAGCTTTGTGCTACAGCTCACCCATGCAATGGCTGAAATGCTTGCTGCAGCACAGTTGTAGCCCAAAAGTAAAACACAGCGGCGTTGCAGGTGAGAAGCCCGGCCGGCTTTGAGGCCGATCACTTAAAAGATTACCCGGACAACAGTGTTGCGGAATTTTTACTTTTGAATGATATTCTTTCAAATGGTAAAGACCGCAAGTTTCGTATTGGACTGCCCGCTTTGCCG